>NZ_JAWOAI010000386.1:0-9796 GCF_033194735.1 Streptomyces sp. W16 | reverse complement strand
ACGCGACCCCCGCCGCCGCGGGCGGCGCGGTGAGGCTCAGGGTGAGCGTGCTCGACGCACCGTCCACATGGTCGAGGACCAGCACGGTCGTGTCCCCGGGACCCCGCACGGCCGCCGCCACCCGGCGGACGTCACCGAGCACCGGCAGCAGCACGGACAGGGCATGCGGGCCGACGTCCCACAGCGCGCCCTTCTCCTGCCGCCAGGGCGAGGCGGCGAACGGGCTGTCGCTGGTGAACACCGAGCCCAGCCACTCGGCCCGAGCGGTGAACCAGCCCTCGGCGGCGGCCTGTTCGGCGATCCACGCCTCGGTCTCCGGCAGGAAGCGGGTGGTGAAGAACACGACCGACGCGACCCCGGCCTCCCGCACCGCGTCGACCACGGCCCGCCCCTGCTCCACCGTCGGGGCGAGGGGCTTGTCCAGCAGCAGATGACGGCCCGCCCGCGCGGCCCGCACCGCCAACTCGGCCTGCACGGACGGCGGAAGGGCCACGGCCACGGCGTCCACATCCGCGAGGAGGGCGTCGACATCGTCGTAGGCCGGTACGCCGTACTGGTCGGCCAGTTCCTTGGCGGCGTCCGGGCGGCGGCCCCACACGCCCGCGAAGTCCCACTCCGCGTGCCCGGCGAGGGCGGGGGCGTGTGCCATCTGTGCCCAAGGGCCGGTACCGAGCAGTCCGATGCGCATGGCGCTGCCTCTCCATGGGGTTGATCCACGGGTTGGATCCGCGGGGTGAACCTGATGACCACCGGACTCGATCCGAGCGGCCGGTCGCCGGTGAGCGTGCCACACGAACGGGGCAGGTGCGCAAGCCCCTCGGGCGACTCACCGATTGAGCAGTCCCGCTGCTGGATGCGTTCGATTTCTTCTATTGGACCTGCGGACCCGCGCCGGAGAGGCTGGAGGACGCGCCCTGCCCGCCGCGACCCGATCGGTCGTCCGGCGGCGTGGGACGGCACGGTTCTGCGCGACGGCCGGAAGACCGGAAGAGGAGCACGAGCAATGGACACCCGCCGTATCGGTGACGTCGAGGTCAGTGCGATCGGTCTGGGCGGTATGCCCATGTCGATCGAGGGACGTCCGGACGAGGCACGCTCCCTCGCCACCATCCACGCCGCCCTCGACGCAGGCGTGACGCTGATCGACACCGCGGACGCCTACCACCAGTACGCCGACGAGGTCGGACACAACGAGACCCTGATCGCCAAGGCCCTCGCCTCCCACGACGGTGGCGCGGACGTCCTGGTCGCCACCAAGGGCGGGCATCTGCGCCCCGGGGACGGCAGTTGGACCCAGAACGGCAGCCCCGCCTACCTCAAGGAAGCCTGCGAGGCATCCCTGCGCCGACTGGGCGTGGAGGCCATCGGGCTCTACCAGTTCCACCGCCCCGACCCGACGGTCCCGTACGCGGACTCCGTCGGCGCGGTGCGCGAACTGCTCGACGAGGGCAAGATCCGGCTCGCCGGGATCTCCAACGCGAACCCGGAGCAGATCCGGCTCGCGAACGAGATCCTCGACGGGCGGCTGGTCTCCGTACAGAACCAGTTCTCCCCGGCCTTCCGCTCCAGCGAGCCGGAGCTGGACCTGTGCGACGAACTCGGCATCGCGTTCCTGCCCTGGAGCCCCCTCGGCGGCATCGCCCGCGCCGGTGAACTCGGCTCCGCCTACGCCCCGTTCGCCAAGATCGCCGAGAAGCACGGCGTCAGCCCGCAGCGGGTGTGCCTGGCCTGGATGCTCGCCAAGTCGCCGGTCGTCGTGCCGATCCCGGGCGCCAGCCGCCCCGAGACGATCCGCGACTCGGCCGCCGCACCCGAACTGACGCTGTCCGCCGACGAGTTCGCGGAGCTGGACGCCGCCTGAGAAGGCGGTGACGCTGGAGGTGTAGTTGCGGCGGGCAAGGGAAGAAAGCGCTTGCCCGCCAACCGGTCACAGGGGGAGGACCACCACCGATGGCGTCGTCCACGGAGAAACCGCTCGACCACCGCTACCGCGACGAACACCCGATCCGCACCCTCGCCTACCTGTTCCGCGCCGACCGCAGACGCCTGGCCCTGGCCGTCGCCGTGTTCACGGTCAAGCACAGCCCCATTTGGCTGCTCCCGCTGATCACCGCGTCCATCATCGACACGGTCGTCCAGCACCAGCCGGTCAGCAGACTCTGGATCAGCACCGGCGTCATCCTGTTCATCCTGCTGATCAACTACCCACTGCACGTCCTCTACGTCCGCCTCCTCTACGGCAGCGTCCGCCGCATGGGCACCGACCTGCGTTCGGCACTGTGCACCCGGATGCAGCAGCTCTCCATCGGCTACCACTCCCGGGTCAGCGCCGGAGTCCTCCAGGCCAAGGTCGTACGGGACGTGGAGACCGTCGAGCAGATGGTCCAGCAGACCGCCGAGACCGGGCTCGGCGCGATCACCGTGCTCACCGGCGGCCTGGTCATCATCGGCTTCCGCACACCGGAGTTCGTGCCCGTCTTCGTGGTCGTCGTGCCGGTGGCCGCGCTGCTCGTCTCCCGGCTGCGGGCCCGCCTCCGCACCCACAACGAGCACTTCCGCCATGAGGTCGAGACCCTCTCCTCGCGCGTCACGGAGATGACCCGCCTCATCCCGGTCACCCGCGCCCACGGCCTGGAGGGCAAGGCCCTGCGCCGCATGGACGGCACCCTGCGCAGGCTCCTCACCTCCGGGAACCGCCTCGACCTGCTCAACGGCCGCTTCGGCTCACTGGCCTGGGTCGTCCTCAACGTGGTCGGCGTCCTGGTCCTCGCCGGTGCGGCCCTGGTGTCGTACTACGGCGTCTGGGGAGTCACCGCAGGCGACGTCGTCATGCTCAGCGCCTTCCTGACCACCCTCACCAACTCCACCACGACCCTCGCGGGCCTGGCCCCGGTCATCACCAAGGGCCTGGAATCGGTCCGTTCGGTCGGCGAGGTGCTCCAGGCACCCGAGTTGGAGGACAACGAGGGCAAGGCGGAGGTCGGCGCGGTACGCGGAGCCGTCGCCTTCCGGAGCGTCGGCCACACCTACGACGGCGGCCAACTCCGGCCTGCCGTGCGCGACTTCACCCTCACCGTCGCACCCGGCGAGACCGTCGCCCTCGTCGGCGCGTCCGGCGCCGGCAAGTCCACGGTCCTCAACCTCGTCATCGGCTTCATCCGCCCCACCGCCGGCCAACTCCTGCTCGACGGCACCGACATGAACACCCTCGACCTGCGCACCTACCGCCGCTTCGTCTCGGTCGTCCCCCAGGAGTCGATCCTCTTCGACGGCACGATCCGCGACAATGTGGCCTACGGCATGGACGACGCCGACGAGGAGTCGGTGCGCGCGGCGCTGCGTGACGCCAACGCCCTTGAGTTCGTGGAGAAGTTGCCGCAGGGACTGGAGACCCTGGTGGGTGAGCGCGGGGCCCGGCTGTCCGGCGGACAGCGTCAACGCCTCGCCATCGCACGGGCGTTGATCCGGGACCCCAAGGTGCTCGTCCTGGACGAGGCGACCTCGGCCCTGGACACCCGATCGGAGGCGCTCGTCCAACAGGCTCTCGCCCGACTGCTGTGCGGCCGTACGACATTCGTCGTGGCGCACCGGCTGTCCACCGTCCGGGGCGCCGACCGGATCGTGGTGATGGGCGACGGGGAGATCCTGGAGGTCGGCACGCACGACGAACTCCTGCGCCGGGGCGGGGCGTACACGGCGCTGCACAGCGGGCAGGTCGCCTGACCGGATCTCTTGGCGGTGTGCTCGATCCGGAGCCGGGCGTACGGAACCGAAGGCGGCGCGCCCTCGCGCAGAACCGTCAGGGGAGCGCCACTTCGGGAACCCTCCTGCCGTGGAACGCCGAGCGGTACGCCTGCGGGCTTGTGCCGACCACCTTGCGGAAGCGCTCGCGGAACGCGGTGGGGGAGCCGAACCCGGCCTGCTGGGCGACGCGTTCGATCGGGTGGTCGCTGTTCTCCAACAGGTACTGGGCGCGTCGGACCCGGGCGCGCAGCAGCCACTGGAGCGGTGTGCTGCCCGTCTGTTCGCGGAATCGGCGGCTGAACGTCCGCTCGCTCATACCCGATCGCGTCGCCAGTGCTCCCAGGGTGACCTCGTGGGAGAGGTTGTCCTCGATCCACTGAAGGAGCGGTTCGAGGGTCGAGCCCTGCGGGACGGGCGGGTGCCGGTGCACGATGAACTGGGCCTGACCGCCTTCGCGTTCGAGCGGCATGACCGAGAGGCGGGCCGCGTCGGCGGCGACGGCCGAGCCGTAGTCCCGGCGGATGAGGTGCAGACACAGGTCGAGCCCGGCGGCGGCGCCCGCCGAGGTGAGGATCTGTCCGTTGTCGACGTACAGCACGTCCGGTTGCACCTCGACCAGCGGATAGTCGCGGGCCAGCAGATCCGCGGCGATCCAGTGGGTGGTGGCGCGCAGCCCGTCCAGCAGCCCGGCCTCGGCGAGCACGAAGGCGCCGACGCAGATCGACACGATCCGGGTCCCCGCCGCTGCCGCCTCCCGCAGCGCCGCCAGCACCCGCGCGGAGGGCGGCCCGGCCTGCTCCGAGCGGCCGGGGACGATGACGGTGTCGGCGTCTGCCAGCGCTTCCAGCCCGTGGTCGACCCGCAGCGCGAACGCGTCCGTCCGCACCTCCGGCGTCTCGGCGCACACCCGGATCCGGTACGCGTTCCGGCCGTCGGGCAGCCGGGTGCGGCCGAACACCTCCATCGGGGTCGCCATGTCGAACGGCACCACATGGTCGAGGACGAGGATCGCAACGGTATGCATGAACACCACGATAGGCAGATTCCCGCCAGCCCGGTGACGCTGCCCCATGCCCTTGAATCCTGACCAGAGGGGTTGGCGGGAATCCGTTGGAAGCTGTCGTTCCAGCCCCTGTGCGGTCGGACAGGACATCCCTAGCCTGGGCCGGTGACCAAGATCCTTCTCGCACTGCACGTGCTGGCCGCCATCGTCGCGGTCGGCCCCGTGACCGTCGCCGCCAGCATGTTCCCACCGGCGGCCCGCCGCGCTCTCACCGGTACGGACGGTCCCGACGCGGGGGTGACGACCGTACGGCTGCTGCACCGCATCTGCCGCCTCTATGGCGCGGTCGGCCTCGCGGTGCCCCTCTTCGGCTTCGCCACCGCCTCCGCGATGGGCGTCCTGGGCAGCGGCTGGCTCATCGCCTCCATCACCCTCACCGCGGTGGCGGCCGGCATCCTGATCGCCTTCGTTCTGCCGCGCCAGGACGAACTCCTGGAGGAACTGGACGCGCGGCGGCCCGTGGAGCGCGCCGGGACCGTCCAACTCGCCATGTTCACCGGCATCTTCAACCTGCTGTGGGCCACCGTCACCATCCTCATGATCATCCGTCCCGGATCGACCACGGGCGCCTGACCGGTCAGCCCGTGGCGCGGACCAGGAGGAGCGCGACATCGTCGTCGGGCTCCGGGCGCAGCGCGTTGAGGAGCATGTCGCTCGTCTGCTCCAGGGGGCGCCGGGAACTCTGCAGCAGCCGCGTCAGCGTGTGCAGTCCCACGTCGATCGACTCACCGCGGTTCTCCACCAGCCCGTCGGTGTACAGGGCGAGCAACGCGCCTGTGGTGAAGTCGACTTCGGCGGTCCCGAAGTCCACCCCGCCGACACCGAGCGGGACTCCGCCGGGGATGTCGAGGAGTTCCGCGGTCCCGTCGGGGCGGATCAGGACGGGCGGCAGATGCCCGGCGCTGGACAGGGCGCAGGTGCCCCGGCCGAGGTCGACCACGCCGTACGCGCAGGTGGCGATCGTGTCGCCGAGGGAGGCGGTGAGGTCGTCGAGGTGGTGCAGCAACTCCGCGGGAGGGAGGTCGAGTCGGGCCAGCGCGCGGGTCGCGGTGCTCAACTGGCCCATGATGGCGGCGGCTTGGACGCCCTTGCCCATCACGTCGCCCACGACGAGCCCGGTCCGGCCCGGCCCCAGCGGCAGCACGTCGTACCAGTCGCCCCCGACCTCGCTCAGCGCCGGCAGATAGCGGGCGGCGATGTCGAGCCCCTCCTGCCGGGCCGGGGCCGGCGGCAGCAGACTGCGTTGCAGGGTCAGCGCTGTGGTGCGCTCACGGCCGTAGAGCCGGGCGTTGTCGATGCAGATCGCGGCGCGCGCGGCGAGTTCCGAGGCGAGGACGCGGTCCTGCTCGTCGAAGGGGCGCTCGTTGACGGTGCGGTAGAGGCTCAGCGTGCCTAGCACCTCGCCACGGGCGATCAGTGGGACGGCCAGGTAGGAGTGGACGCCCGCCGTGCGCAGGGTCTGGGCGGCGCGGCCGTCTCTGGCGATGCGCCGCATCATCGGGGGGTCCACCCGCGCGACCAGGATCGGCCCTGCCTCGCGGACGCACTGGGTGATGATGCGGTGGGGGCCGTAGGTGGCCAGTTCGCCGACCGGGTCCGCCGCGTGGATCGCGTCGGTGAGGTATCCGGCCGCGACGGCCAGCGCCCGGAACTCGACCTGCGCGTCCCCGGCCACCGGGGTGATCCCGCCGTGCGCCACGACCGACTCCAGTACGTCGACGGCCGCCAGGTCGGCCACATGCGGCACCGCCACGTCGGCCAGCTCCCGCGCGGTCTGCTGGAGGTCCAGCGTCGTCCCGATCCGCACCCCGGCCTCCGCGACGACGGACAGGTGCTGGCGCGCCTGCGCGACCTCGGCCGCCGCCTGCTCCCGTTCGGTGACGTCCAGAACGGCCATCGCGAGACCGAGCACCCGGCCCTGCGCGTCCTCGATGCGGTGATACGACTCCGAGTACGCCCGCTCCACGACATCGGCCGCCGTACGGCCCACGCTCTGCTGGTCGAGCAGCGGCTTGCCGGTGATCAGCACATGCCGCATCCGTGACTCGATGGCCGCCACGTCAAGACCCGGCAGCACCTCGCCGACCCGGCGCCCGACGACCTCCGCCTCCGGTACGCCGTTGATGCGCTCCAGGGCCGGGTTCACCGTGACCCACCGCAGATCGGTGTCGAACACGGCGATGCCCACCGGTGTCTGCCGCACCAGGCTGTGGGACAGCGCAAGGTCCCGTTCCACGCCCCGTACCGTCGTGGCGTCCGCCGCGAGACCCAGCAGATGCGCCTGCCCGTGGCTGTCGCGCAGCCGCATGGTGCGGAACTCCACGAGCCGCTCGGTGCCGTCCCGGTGCAGCAGCGGGAAGACCCCCGCCCAGCGGGCACCCGAGCCCACCTGGGCGAACAGCTCACGCGCCCGGACCCGGTCGTCGGGCGCCACCAGCAGCCGGTCGGCGCGCTGGGTCAGCGCCTCCTCGGGGGAGTAGCCGAGCAGCTGCTCCGCCTCGGGACTCCACAGCGCGATGTACCCGCCGGCGTCCAGGACCACCGCCGCGACCCGCAACAGGTCCAGCAGCCCTCCCGAGGCGGCCGTGACGCCGTCCCCGGCACCGTAAGCGTCCATCCCTGCCGCTCCTTCCGACGGGGCACGGCACCGTCAGGATCCGAACCGCGGGTCATCCGATTACGGCACAGCCCGGCGCGCCCGGCAACACCGTGGTGAGGGGAGAGGCTGTGGGAGAGCGGAGGGGGCCGTATGGAGCACGTACCCGTGCGGGCGCCGGCAAGCACCCGGATTCTGGTCGTGCCCCGTCCCCACTGTCACCACCAGCCCCTTGCCCCCACTGCCCCCGGGACCCACCATGCCCTTCCCGCTCCGCCTCGTATCCCTCCTGGTCGCCACCTGCGTCGGCGCCCTCGTACCCGCGTCCCCCGCCGCGGCCGACGACCACTCCCTCCAACGCGGCCTCGACGAACTGGTCGCGGCCCCGGGCGGCCCGCCCGGCGTGATCGTCGTGCTGCGCGACGGCGACCGGCAGCGCGTCCTGCGGGCCGGTACCGCCGACCTAACCACCGGACGCCCGCTCGAACCGGACGACCACACCCGGACCGCGAGCACCAGCAAGGCGTTCAGCGGGGCGGTGGCCCTGAGTCTCGTACGACAGCACCGGCTCGCCCTCGGCGACACGATCGGCCACCGGCTGCCCCAACTCCCCAAGGCCTGGCGGGCAGTGACACTGCGTCAGCTGCTCCAGCACACCAGCGGACTCCCCGACTTCAGCCAGAGTCCGGAGTTCCGGAGCCTCATCCAGGCCGACCCGCACCACCACTTCGACTCGCGGCACCTGCTCGACTTCGTGGCGGGCGAGCCGCTGCGGTTCGCGCCCGGCTCGCGGTACCAGTACTCCAACTCCGACAACATCGCCGTGGCGCTGATGGCGGAGGCCGCGACCGGTGCGCGCTACGAGGATCTGCTGCGGCACGACGTGTACCGGCCGCTGGGCCTGCGGGACACCAGCCTGCCGCAGGGGTACCGGCTGCCGGAGCCGTACATGCACGGCTACGCGGTCGGCGGACCTTCGGGACCCGAGGACGTCAGCGAGACCATCGGCATGTCGGGGGTGTGGGCGTCCGGCGGCATCACCTCCTCGCCCCGTGACCTGGCCGCGTTCATCAGCGGCTACGCGGCAGGAGCCCTCACCTCCGAGGCGGCGCTGCGGGAACAGCGGCACTGGATCCCCGGCGCCTCCGAACCGGCGGGACCCGGCCGCAACAGCGCGGGACTCGCCCTCTTCCGCTACGACACCCGCTGCGGGGTCGTTCTCGGACATACCGGAAACACCCTTGGTTACACACAGTTGATGGCGGCGACCCCCGACGGCCGGCGCGCGCTCACTTTCTCATTGACAACTCAGGTGAACCAGGCGGGGAACCCCGCTCTGCTGAGCAAGGTGCGGGCGGTCGAGGAGGACGCGGTGTGCAGCCTCCTGGGGACATACGGGTCGTAACACCACAGGAGCACCGAGCGCTTCCGGCATGCCGCACCATGAGTGCGTGCACACGCGACTCACTCACCAACGGCAGGACGAGCGGGCGGCGTTCGCGCTCGCGGACGCGCTGGGACGCGCCGGGGCCGACGTCGTGCCCGACGTGTGGCCGACAGCCGCGGACGGTGCCCCCGATCCGGAGACCGTCGTCGTCCTGCTGTGGTCGGCGGCGTGGGGCCGAACGCCGACGGAACCCGGGCTGCTCGGCGCGCACGTGCCTGTCCGACTCGACGACACGCCGCTGCCGTCCGCCCTGGCCGGGCTGCGCCACGTCCGGCTCGCCCAGGGCCGGGGTCGTGTGTCGGACGAGGCGGCGGCGATGATCGTGCGCCTCGGCTTCCCGGCCCTCGTGCCGCCGCTCCCCGTCCGGGGCAACCCCACCGAAAGCACCTTGGCGATCAGCGACTTCGGTCCGCTGGGGCTGTTCGCGAGCTGCCCGCGGTGCGGCGGGAGCAGCGAACGGCTGCGCCCGTACGTCACGGTCGACCATCACTACGACCGGGCGCTGCGGCTGGTCGTCTGTGGCGCGTGCGACTGGCAGGACGGCTGCGAACTGTGACTCTGGTGAACCGTTTCCGCTACTTCAAGCGACCGTGCTGTCCGACCCGTTGACGAGGCCTTCCCTCTCCGGGGCGGCGGGCAGGGCCAGCCACTCCGCGATGGTGCGGGCGATCGGCTGGCCGGTGTCCGCCTCGACGAAGCCGAACTGGCCCGACTGGTTGCACTCCAGGAACCACCAGGTCCCGTCTCCGTCCTCGGCGAAGTCGAAGGCGCCGTAGGCCAGTTCGGCGTCGCGCAGATACGTCCGGACGGCCTCGGCGATGCGCGGCGGGACCTCGGTGGGGCGCCAGGGCTGCGTGGGAGCGGCGAAGCGGACGTCGACCTCGGCGGGATCCGCGTCCGCGGCGGTCGCCGTGCGGGCGGCCAGCATCCGGTCGCCCACGACGGT
>NZ_JAWOAI010000385.1:0-9817 GCF_033194735.1 Streptomyces sp. W16 | reverse complement strand
ACGCGCTGCTCGCGCCCCGGCCGCAGGGTGCGCCGACGCTGCCCGCCGCGGAGCCGACGGTCTGGTATCCGTCGCTGGGGCTGCTGCGGTCGATCCTGTCCGCGGGCGACGGCCCGAGGGTCGAGGCCAGGAATCCGCGCCAACCCCTGCGCCCCGGGCGGTACTTCCGGCTGACCGACCCCGACGGCAGCGTGAACGACCTCTACGTGGGCGTCAGTCGGACCGCCGTCGACCCGACGTACGCCCACCGGACCCAGGCCTGCCTGGACGGCACCGGACACGTGCTCGCCTCCCCGTGGAACGGCCTGATCTACAGGTGCGCCCTGACCAGGCACGGGTCGGGCAGCGTGCTGCTCTACTACGTGTCCGACGCGGCCCTGCCCACGACGAGCAACCCCCGCGACAAGGACTCCTGGGCGACCGGTGTCACCTACGTGACCTCGGGCGGATGGGCGGTGCAGGTGATCGCGGGCTCGCTCGACGAAGCCGCCGAGAGCACGAGCGCGCGCAGTCCGTGGACGACTTCCCGACTGACCCGACTGGCCACCGACCCGCGCCTCTTCGACGCCGTCAAGGAGTCCGGCGACTGAGCTGACGCACCCCCGGCACACATCTTGATCGACCCTGACAGCAAGGATGGCATGAGCATGCCCAAAAACAGCGCGCCCGGAACGCCCAGAACACGCATGCCCGACATACGTGGCCCACTGGTCACCGCACTGGCTGTCGGCCTGCTGCCCCTGCTCGCCGCCTGCGGTGGCGGCGGAGACGGAAGCGGCAAGTCGGCTTCCTCAAGCGGCAGTTCGAGCGGATCCGGCGCCACCACCACGACCACCGCCGGCGGAGCCGTACAGCTCACCGTCCCGGACGGCG
The DNA here is from genome assembly GCF_033194735.1 of Streptomyces sp. W16. NCBI lineage: Bacteria > Bacillati > Actinomycetota > Actinomycetes > Kitasatosporales > Streptomycetaceae > Streptomyces > Streptomyces sp. W16. Next base: position 8,944 of record NZ_JAWOAI010000385.1, on the reverse strand, counting down.
TGGACGACGCGACGAAGAAGCAGTACATCGAGGAGAACGCCGTCGCGGTCTGCATGAGGAAGCAGGGCTTCACCTACACCCCGCACGTGCAGTCCTCGAACGCGGCCGATCCGCTCGCCGCGGTCGACGGGGAGGACTACGCGCGGGCGAAGCAGTTCCGGCAGAAGTACGGCTTCGGGTACTACGCCGGCGCCGTCTACCCGAACGACCCCGACGTCCCTTACAGCAAAGCCGCGATGGCCAAGAGGACCGCGCCCCAGGACCATGACGAGGACGGGCTGACCGACGCCCAGAAGAAGGCGTACGACATCGCGCTGACCGGTCCCCCGGCCAAGTCCAAGGCCGAGGAGAAGGTCGGCGGGTGCTCGGAGGTGGGACGGGCCGCGGCGCACGGGCCGGCGCTCAGTGCCGCGGCCGAGAAGAAGGCGGAGAAAGCCCGCGACAACGCGAACCACGCCAACGGCCTCGCGCTCAACGGGGACTCCCAACTCGTCCAGCTCGCCCAGCAGTTCGCGACCTGCCTGACCGGTCAGGGCATCTCGGTCAGCACCACGCAGCCGACCGGCATGGTCGACATGGTCCGCCTCGACATCTCCCGCCAACTGCCGGAGAACTTCATGTCGATGAGCAGGGAGGTCGCGCTGCCCCTCCTCAACAAGGACATCGGCATCGCCCTGAAGGACCTGGACTGCGGCAAGAAGTTCCGCGCCGCGTACTTCCCCAAGGAGAAGGCCAAGCCGTACTACGGGGAGGACGGATGAGCCGCCCGGAGGGGGAAGGCGCGAGCCGGATCGGCAGCGGTCGTAGGCGACTTGGGGTGGTCGTGGGGGCCGTCGTGCTGGTCGGGGCGGGTGGGTGGTTCGCCGGGACGCAGGTGCAGTCGCCCGCCGACGCCGCCGCCTCGCACACGGCGCCGACGGCCGGGCCCGTGACCGTGGCGGTCGTACGGCAGTCGCTCACCGCGAGTGTGGTGGCGACCGGGTCGGTCGAGTTCGCCTCGCCGCGGCCTCTGTCGCTGGCCGGGCCGGTCGGCAGTGGCGCGTCCTCGGGGGCGGACGGCAGTGAGGGTGCCGAGCAGCGGGTCACCAAGGCGCCGGTCGCCGGTACGAAGATCAAGGAGGGCGACGTACTGATGACGGTCAACGGCCGTCCGGTGTTCGCGCTCGGCGGTTCCGTGCCGATGTACCGCGCTCTGGGGCCCGGCACTTCGGGCGACGATGTGACACAGCTTCAGAAAGCCCTGCAGCGGCTCGGATTCGGTCCCGGCTCGATCAGCGGGACGTACGGGCAGGGCACCGCCAACGCCGTCGCCGACTGGTACAAGAGCAAGGGGTACGACGCCCAGGAGCCGAGCCCCGCCGATCAGCAGCAGCTCGGCTCGCTCGAACAGGCCGTCTCCGCCGCGCAGGAGGCGCTCCTCACCACCAACAGCGCCGTCCCCACTACCGGTTCCCCCTCCCCCACTCCCCAGTCCAGCACCGACCAGCAGGTCCACAAGATCCAGGTCAAGTCCGCGCAGAAGGCGCTGGACCTGGCGAACGACGCGCTCAGCAGTTTCAAGGCCACCTACGGTACGAAGGTCCCGGCCGGCGAGGTCGTCTTCCTGCCGAGGCTGCCCGCGCGGCTGGACAAGGTGAGCGTGAAGACGGGCGACACCCCGTCCGGCCAGATCGGCACGGTGACCAGCTCCGACGTGGTGGTGCAGGCGGCCGTCCCCGGCACGGACGCACAGCTCCTGCGGCACGGGATGACCGCCCAACTGACCACGGCGGACGGCAAGTCGGCGACGGGCACCGTGAACGTCGTAGGGGATGGTTCCGACTCGTCGTCGGCTGCGGACTCCTCCGCCACGGCCTCCTCCGCCACCGGCGAGACCGACTCCGCCTCCACCTCCGACTCCACCGCCGCCGTCCAGGTGCGGATCACCGTCCCGGAGCCCGGGCCGCTCGCCGGTGAGACCGGGGCGGCCGTGAAGGTGACCATCAAGGTGGGGGCCTCGGACGGCAAGGTGCTGACCGTGCCGATGGCCGCGATCCACACGTCGTCCGACGGGCGGGCCCGGGTTCAGGTCGCCCGCGGTGACACTGTGACCGATGTCCATGTCACCGTCGGGCTCTCCGCCGCCGGGATCGTCGAAGTCAAGCCGGACGGGGGCGCGTTGAAGGCGGGCGAGAGAGTGGTGGTGGGCGAGTGACCGGCACTGTGGTGGACACGGACACCGTCATCCAACTCACCGCTGTGGAGCGGACGTTCGCCTCCGAGCCGCCCGTGCACGCCCTGCGCGACGTGCACTTGGCCGTGCGGCGCGGTGAGCACCTGGCCATCGTCGGGCCGTCCGGTTCCGGGAAGTCGACGCTGCTCAACACGCTCGGGCTGCTGGACCGGCCCACGGCGGGCTCGTATCTGCTGGACGGGGTGGAGACCACCGGGCTCGGTGACCTGGAGCGGACCTCGTTGCGCGGGAGCCGGATCGGGTTCGTGTTCCAGTCCTTCCACCTGTTGCCGTACCGGACGGTCGACGAGAACGTCATGCTGGCCGAGGCCTATCGCAGGCCGCGTCCCGGACGCGGGCGCGGGGGTCGGCTCGCCCGCGCCCATCAGGCCCTGGAACAGGTGGGGTTGGGGCACCGGGTGGGTTTCCGGCCCGACCGGCTGTCCGGCGGTGAGCGTCAACGGGTCGCCATCGCAAGGGCGTTGCTCAGCGACCCGGCGCTGCTGCTCTGCGACGAGCCGACCGGCAACCTCGACACCGAGAACACCCTCTCCGTACTGGAACTCTTCGACGAGCTGTGCGCCCGGGGCATGACCCTGGTCGTGATCACCCATGACGACGCGGTCAGCCGTCGGGCGGGGCGCCGCGTCCGTATCACCGACGGACGCCTCGCCGAGGAGGCCGGGTGATACGCGCGGAGCGGAAGAGGCAGGCCGAGCGGCCCTGGATGGATCCCCGGGACCTGTGGACGGAGGCTCTCGCCGGGGTCCTCGCCCGGCCGGTGCGGTCCGCGCTGACCACGCTCGGCACGGTCCTCGGCATCACCACGCTCGTCATCACCATCGGGGTGGCGTCCACCGCGGGCAACCAGATCGTCGGCCGGTTCGACGCGCTCACCGCTACTTCGGTGACCGTGACCGTGCCGGCGCCGCTGCCCGGGGAGGAGGACGCCGGGCCGCTGGTGCCGTGGTCGGGGACCGATGCCGTAGGGCGGCTGGCCGGTGTGGTGGCGGTGGCGGCGCTCGCGGACTCGGACGCGACCGACAGCGTCCTGGTGCGGTCCAACGACGTGACCGCGCCCGGCGACATGTCCGGTCAGACCCTCGCGGTGCTCGCCGCCTCGGCGGGTCTGCCGGCCGCCGTGCACGGGGCGATGACGGCGGGACGGTTCTACGACGCCGGGGACATCGCCCGGCACGACCATGTGGTGGTGCTCGGCGACCAGGCGGCGAAGCTGCTCGGCATCAAGCGGGTGGAGGACGCGCCGGCGGTCTTCTTCAAGGGGCAGTCGTACACCGTCATCGGCATCCTCGGCGGGATCCGGCGCGAGCAGCGGCTGTCCACGGCCGTCATGGTGCCGCCCACCACCGCGGCCGACCGGATCGGGCTGACCGACATCACCCGGGTGCTGGTCGACACCGCGCTGGGCGCGGCGAAGCAGGTGGCGCGGCAGGCGCCGATCGCGCTGGCGCCCGGGCACCAGGACTCGCTCTCCGTCGAGGCACCGCCCGACCTGTCCAAAGCGCGGGCGGGCGTCCAGAACGACACCAACAGTCTCTTCCTCGTCCTCGGGCTCGTCTCGCTCGTGGTCGGTGCGATCGGCATCGCCAACGTGACCCTGGTGACGGTGATGGAGCGCGTCGGCGAGATCGGGCTGCGGCGCTCGCTGGGCGCGTCCCGGCGGCAGGTGGCCGGGCAGTTCCTGCTCGAATCGACGACGATCGGGCTGCTCGGCGGGATCGTCGGCGCGGCCCTGGGCATCGCGGTCGTGGTGTGCGTGGCCGTGTTCAAGGAGTGGACGCCGGTGCTCGACCTGCGGCTCGCGCTCGGCGCCCCGCTCGCCGGCGCCCTCGTCGGACTGCTCGCGGGTCTCTACCCCTCGCTCCGCGCCGCGCGCATGGAACCGGTGGAGGCCCTCCGCGCACCGTCGTAGCAGCACGAACCGGGACAGGGCCGACGGCCTGACTTACACTCCTCGGGCCCGGTGCCGGAACGGTGAGGGGAGAGGCACATGTCCTCGGTCTCGACGCCTCGCGCGGAGAACTCCGCGACGCGGCTGGAGTTCTGGCGCGACATCGTCAGCCGCAGCTTCGTGCCGCTGGAGATCGTGCCGCGTGAAGGGCCCGATTTCCACGCGCAGTTGAGCATCGCGCGGGTCGGTCCGGTGCGGGTGTCCGTCGTGACCACCCCGCCGCACACGGCCCGCACCCGGCGCCCGGCCGGCTCGGACGCGTCTGACCACGTCAAGGTCAGTCTCCAGCTGACCGGGCACTGTGTCCTCACCCAGGGGGACCACCAAGCCGAGCTGAAACCGGGCGAGTTGGCGGTCTACGACACCCGCAGGCCGTACACCCTCGACACCGACCGGCCCGGCCGCAGCCTGGCCCTGATGTTCCCGCGGGCCATGCTGCGGCTGCCGGAACGGGAGTTGGCGCGCGTGACGGCGGTCTCGGTGTCGTGCCGGGGCGGGCTCGGCACGGTCGTGCGCCCCTTCCTGTACGGACTGGCGCGCCAGGTCGACGAGTTGGAGTCGCTCGCCACCCCCCGGCTCGCCGACAACGTGGCCGATCTGGTCGGCACCCTCCTCGCGGAGCACACGGGCGCGGACCTGGCACGGGGACCCGACGACGGCCGCGAGGTGCTCACACAGCGCATCCTCGCCTACATGGAACAGCGGCTCCACGACCCGGAGTTGGCTCCGGAGCAGATCGCGTCCGCCCACCACATCTCGCGCCGCTACCTCTACAAACTCCTCGCCGGGCACGGCTGCACCGTCTCCGGCTGGATCCGCGAACACCGGCTCGCCCACTGCCGCCGCGACCTCGCCGATCCGGCCCTGGCCCACCTCCCGGTCGGCGCCATCGGCAGCCGCTGGGGCTTCCCGGGCCCGGCCCACTTCAGCCACGCCTTCAGGACGGCGTACGGCATGAGCCCGAGCGAGGCCCGCGCGGCACGCTGACCCGGCGGCCCCGGCGACCGTGCTCAGCCCGGCAACTCCCCGTGCACCGCGACGAAAGCCGAGCCGACCGGCGAACGGCACTCTTCCGCCATGGAAGCCTTGCAGAAGACTTACGACCACATCGTCGTGGGCGCCGGTTCGGCCGGCTGTGTCATCGCGCGCCGGCTCGTGGACGCCGGCCGCAGCGTCCTGCTGATCGAGGCGGGCGGCCCGGACGACAACCCGGCCATCCACGACCCGGGCCGCATGTGGGAGCTGTGGACCTCGCCCGAGGACTACGCCTATCTCACCGAACCCCAGCAACACGCCGACGGCACAAGGGTGTTCTGGCCGCGCGGCAAGGTCGTCGGCGGGACCAGCGCCATCAACGCGATGATCTACGTCCGCGGCCACCGCTCGGACTACGACGACTGGGCCGGCCGGTACGGGGCCACCGGGTGGTCGTACGACGAGGTCCTGCCGTACTTCAGGCGGTCGGAGGACTTCGAGGACGGTCCCTCGGAGTACCACGGGTCGGGCGGGTTGCTGCCGGTCACCCGGAACCACTCGCCCAACCCGGTCTCCGTCGCCTTCGTGGAGGCGTGCGAGCAGTACGGGATCCCGTACAACGACGACTGCAACGGCGAGGAGATCCTCGGCGTCAATCTGCTCCACCTCAACGTGCGCAACGGGCGGCGGGTCAGCGCGTGGACGGCGTTCGTCCAACCCGTGCTGGACAGCCCGCTGTTGACCGTGCTGACCGGTGCGCCGGTGGTCCGGGTGCTCGTCGAGAGCGGGCGCGCGTGCGGAGTTGAGGTCGTCGAGGGCGGCCGGACCGTCGCCGTACGGTGTGCGGGCGATGTCGTGCTGTCCGGCGGCACCATCGGCTCCGCGCAACTGCTGCTGCTCAGCGGGATCGGACCCGCCGACGAGCTGCGGGCTCTCGGCATCGGGGTGGTCGCCGATCTGCCGGGGGTCGGGGCCAATCTGCACGATCACGCGCTCGCCCCGGTGGTGTACGAGTCGGCGCGGCCGGTGCCGCCGGGGACGTCCAACAAGATCGAGGCGCAGTACTTCGCGAAGACCGATCCCGCGCTGGCCGCCCCCGACCTGCAGCCGGTGATGTCGCATGTGCCGCTGCCCGTCGTAGGACAGGACGTGCCGGAGGAAGGCCATGGGTACAGCCTCGCGCCGGGCACGATCCGGACGCTGAGCCGGGGCCGGCTGTGGCTGCGGTCCGCCGACCCGGGCGAGGCGCCCGCGCTCGATCCGCGCTACTTCGAGGAGCCGTACGACCTGCGGGCGATGGTGACCGCCGTCCGGCCGCCGCGGGAGATCGGGGAGCAGAAGGCGCTCGGCGAGTGGCGGGCGCGGGAGATCGCGCCCGGGCCGGGGGTGGTCACGGACGACGAGATCGCCGCGTATGTGAAGCGGAACCTGACCAGTTACCACCATCAGGTCGGGACGTGCCGGATGGGCACCGGACCGGACGCGGTCGTGGATCCGCTGCTACGGGTGCACGGGGTGCCGGGGCTGCGGGTCGCGGACGCGTCGGTCATGCCGGCCGTACCGTCGGGCAACACGCATGCGCCGACCGTGATGATCGGCGAGCGGTGTGCGGAGTTCCTGCTCGGCTGATCTCCCGTTGCGGGGCGACCTGGGCCGGGTTGAGGTGGGGGCAGAACGCAGCTCACCGAAGGAGTCCGTCGTGGTGGACAGGCGCAGGTTCATCGTGGGGTCCGGTGCCGTCGGCGCCCTCGCCGTGCTCGGCGGGACGGCCGGGTGCACGGCGCGGGCCGAGGGCGAGGCCGTGAGCGCGACGGCTCCGGCCGGCGGTCATGTCCGGGGCGCCACCGCGATCACCAAGGTCTACGGCGACGGCCAGAAACTGGTCGCGGTGGCGGTCGAGTACGACGCCGACATCACCGGTTCGGCCCTGTCGACGTCGACGTTCAAGGTCACCGGCCGGACCGTCACGAAGGTCTACGCGAACCGCTCCGCCGACCTCGCCGAGCGGGGCAGGGACGGGCGCTACGTCATCGTCGAGATGTCGCCGGACGACAAGGCGGCGGCGCTGTGGGTGACGCAGCAGGGTGGCGGGACCGCGTCCAGTTCCTCGCCCACCGGTTCCTCGCCCACCGCGTCCGCTACGGCGTCCTCGTCGTCCTCCGCCGGCGCGGCCCCCGGCGGAGGCGGTCCGAAGGTCGGGGACAGCACCCCGGGCGGCACCATCGTCGCCGCGAAGGCCACCCTCACCCAGACCGGCACCGTCACCACGACCCACGGCACCCGCTACCCCGCGAGCGCCACGAAGGTGACCACGGACGCGGTGAAGAACCTGATCGTCGACGACTTCCGGCAGTTCACCTTCACCGACCCGGTGACGAAAAAGACCCTGAAGTACAACCTGTTCGTCCCCAAGGGCTACGACCACCGCAAGAGCTACCCGCTGGTGCTGTTCATGCATGACGCGAGCGTGGTGAACGTCGCCACCGAAGGTCCCCTGGTGCAGGGGCTCGGCGCGGTGTGCTGGGCGAGCCCGGAGGACCAGGCCCGGCACGAGGCCTTCGTGCTCGCGCCCGAGTACGACTCCGTCGTGATCGACGACACCTACAAACCGTCGCCGCTCTTCGACACCACCGCCCATCTCGTGCAGTCGCTCACCAAGAAGTACAGCCTCGACCGGAAACGGCTCTACGCCACCGGTCAGTCGATGGGCGCGATGATGACGCTGGGGCTGAACATCAAGTACCCGGATTTGTTCGGGGCGTCGTTCGTCGTAGCCGGGCAGTGGCCGGCGGACCAGGCGAAGCCGTTGGCGAAAAAGAAACTCTGGATCGTCGTCTCCCAGGACGACGACAAGTCCTACTCCGGCGAGAACGCCATCACGAAGGTCATCAAGGAGCAGGGCACGGCCGTGGCGACCGCGGTCTGGGACGGGCGGTCCAAGGGCGCACAGTTCGCCGCGGACGTGCGGAGCCTGAAGGCGCAGAAGGCGCCGGTCAACTACGCCGCGTTCAAGACCGGCACGGTGGTGCCGGCCGGTTCGGCGACCAGTGCGCACATGGCCACCTGGCAGGTCGCCTACACGATCCCGGGCATCCGGGAGTGGGTCATGGACCAGTCCCTCTGAGTTCTCTCTGAATATGACCTGTTCTCGTCGTCGAATTCTCGCCGCCGATGAATCAGGAGAATGCGGGTCAATAATTGCGGCGCAATAGCTCGCGCCAGCTAAGGTTGCGCGAAGCGAATTCATCGGCACGACCAGGAAACTTCTGCGTCCCCTGTGAAAAAGCTTCTTCTTTCTCGTATTGCTTCACAGATTGAGGCAGGACAGTGGCGCTCGGCAGCCCTGACAACCTCGATCGAAGGAGCTCACCTTCATGGACAGGCGTAGGTTCATGGCCGGTACCGCGACCGCGACGGCGGGGGCCCTGGTGGTGTTCGGCGGCGCGACCCCCAGCTCGGCGCGGGAGGCGAGCGGGACGGGCGCGACGAGTACGGACGACAGCCCTGTGAAGGGTCTCACCGCCATCACCCAGGTCTTCGGAGCCGGGCAGAAGCTCGTCGCGGTGGCGGTCGAGTACGACAGAGAGATCGACGGGCGGACGCTGTCGACGTCGACGTTCACGGTCACCGACCGCACCGTGACCAAGGTCTACACGAACCGCTCCGCCGACCTCGCCGAGCGGGCGGGGTACGGCCGCTACGTCATCGTCGAGCTGTCCCCGGACGACACGGCGGCGGCCCTGTGGGTGACCCAGCAGGGCGGCGGCACCCCGCCCACCGGCGGC
>NZ_JAWOAI010000384.1:0-9830 GCF_033194735.1 Streptomyces sp. W16 | reverse complement strand
GGGCGCGGTCGGCGGTGCCCTCGTCGGCGAGGGCGAGTGCGACGGCGGCGCAGTCCTCGACGTCGACGACGCCCCACTGTTCGCGCAGCCGGTTGCGGTACTCCCGGCCGTGCCCGGTGGAGCCGCCGTAGTTGACCTCGGCGACGCCGATGCCCCGGGAGGTGAAGTAGGCGATCTCCAGGTCGAGGACGAGTGGCGACCGGCTGGTGGGTCCGCCGTGCGCCCGGATGACGTACGGCGGCAGTTCGTCGCCGGGCGCGGCCCAACTCGGGCTGTGTGGCGGGTAGATGTGGGCGTGGATCTCGCGTCCGGCGGGGCCGGCGAAGGTTCGGATCTGCGGTTCGGGGTAGTGGGCGGGGTCCACGGGGTCGTCGTGGGCCGCGCCGATCACCCGGGCCCGGCCCGTGCTGATGTCGAGTTCGACGACCTCGTGGGCGCTGCGCGGGCTGGCGCCGACGCCGACGATCCGGTCGCCGTGCACCGCGAGGGTGGACGTGAACTCGGTCCAGGGGCCGGCCGCGTCGACGACCTCGCCGGTCTCCGGGTCCAGTACGCCGAGCAGGGCGGCGCCCCGGCCGTGCACGACGGCGATCAGGCCGCTCTCCAGCGGCGCGAACCAGCGCTGGCCGAGCTTCCACAGCGGCCCGCCGAACTCCTCCTCGCGCGGGCACACCGGCTCGTGATCGCGGTAGAGGTTCCACCAGCCGGTGCGGTCGCTGGCGTACAGCAGCGAGCCGTCGAAGCCCCAGTCGACCTGTGCGATCGACTCCTCAAGGCCGCCGGCCACGACCCGCGGCTCGCCGAAGGTGCCGTCGTCCGCCATCTCGGCGAGGAACAGCTCCGTGCCGTCCCACGGCATCCGAGGATGATCCCAGGCGAACCAGGCGGCCTTCCGCCCGTCGGGCGAGACGCGCGGCCCGGACACGAACCGGTGCCGGTCGTCGGTGAGTTCGCGCACGGCGAGCCGGTCCTCGGCTGCGGATCCGTCCAGCGGTACGGCGGCCAGGACACGTCGGACGTCGCCGGGGGCGTCGCCGGTGAACTCCTCCAGCACGCACCACACTTCACCCGACTCCAGGCGCAACTGCGGTTCCGCCCAACGGAGTCCGCCGCCCACGGACGACACAGGGGTGAGTGGGCTCGGCTCGCTCCCCGGCTCGTACCGGTACAGCCGCTGGTCGGTGAAGTTCACGAACACCACGAGCGGTCGGCCGTCCCGGACGGCTCCGGCCCAGGGCCGTCCGCCGTACTCGATGACTCTGCTGCGGACGTTCCAGGGCGCGGGCAGCACCGACTCCTGGGAGCCGTCCGCGCGCCGGCGCACCAGGGTGCGGCGGCCGGCCTCGGTGGGCCGTGGTTCGGTCCACCAGACCTCGTCGCCGACGAACCCGACCCATTCGGGCTGTCCGTCGTGGGCGGCGGCGAGCGCCGCGTCGATGGGCGAGGGCCACGAGCCGTACGCCAACGTCCGCATGTTGTCCCCCACTTGCTAGGCCGACCTCAGAAAGCGGTCCAGGACGCGGACGCCGAAGTGGAGTGCCTCGACGGGGACCCGTTCGTCGACTCCGTGGAACAGCGCCTGGTAGTCGAAGCCCTCGGGGAGCTTCAGTGGTGCGAAGCCGTAGCCGGTGATGCCGAGGCGTGAGAACTGCTTGGCGTCGGTTCCGCCGGACATGCAGTACGGGACCACATGTCCCTCAGGTGCGAACTCCTCGACGGCGGCCCGCATTCGGGCGTAGGTCGGCGAGTCGACCGGGGCCTGGAGGGCGACCTCGCGGTGGTGGAACTCCCAGTCGACGTCGGGTCCGGTGAGCCGGTCCAGGGTGGTGCGGAACTCGTCCTCGCCGCCCGGGAGATAGCGTCCGTCGACGTGGGCCACGGCCTCGCCCGGGATCACGTTGACCTTGTAACCGGCGTTCAGCATGGTCGGGTTGGCGCTGTTGCGGACGACGGGCTCGACGAGTTTCGCCGCCGGGCCGAGCTTGGCGAGGAGCCCGTCGACATCGTCGAAGTCGGGGTCGATGCCGTACAGGGCGGCGAGTTCGGTGAGGGCCGCGCGGACGGTCGGGGTGAGCCGTAGTGGCCATTCGTGTTCGCCGATGCGGGTGATCGCGGCGGCGAGGCGGGTCACCGCGTTCTCGTGGTTGACCTTGGAGCCGTGGCCGGCCCGGCCGTGCGCGGTCAACTTGAGCCAGCCGGTGCCGCGTTCACCGGCCGCGATGGGGTAGATCTCCCGGCCGGTGCCGTCGTGGAAGGTGAACGCCCCTGATTCGCTGATGCCTTCGGTGCAGCCCTCGAAGAGCCCGGGGTGCCGGTCGGCGAGGAAGCCGGAGCCGTCCTCGGCGCTGGCCTCCTCGTCGGCGGTGAACGCGATGACGAGATCGCGGCGCGGCCGTACGCCCTGTCTGGCCCAGGCGCGGACGACGGCGAGGATCATCGCGTCCATGTTCTTCATGTCGACCGCGCCGCGCCCCCACACGACGCCGTCGCGGATCTCGCCGGAGAAGGGGTGCACGGTCCAGTCCTCGGCCTGTGCCGGTACGACGTCCAGGTGACCGTGGACGAGCAGCGCGTCCGCGGAGGGGTCGGTGCCCTCGATGCGGGCGACGACGTTGGTGCGGCCCTTGGTGCGTTCGAGGAGGGTGGGTTCGAGGCCCGCGCCGGCCAGTCGTTCGGCGGCGTACTCGGCGGCGGGCCGCTCCCGGCAGTCGCCGCCGCCTTTGTTGGTGGTGTCGATGCGGATGAGGTCCGAGGTGAAGGTGACCACCTCGTCCAGGGCCCGCTCGTCGATGTCAGCCATACTGCTCCTCCACCGCGGCCGAGACGATCGTGGTGACCGCCTTGAAGGTTCGGATCCCCTCGTACATGGTGTCGCCGGTGTACGCCACCTTCCGCTCCCCGACCCGCCGGACACCGGGCACGACGGTCGCGGCCATCGCGAGGTGCTCGGCGTCGAATTCGAGGGCGACGGTGAACGGCCCGCCCCGCACCGGTTCCTGACGGACCGCCAGCTTCGCCGCCTCCTTCGCCGCCGCGCGGATGTCGGCGGCCGTCCTGGCCGGCGTACGGCACACGGCCGCGTACCGCGACACATGGTCCTTGACGGCGACCTTCAGCGCCCCGGGCGCGTACCCGAGGGCGTCCTCGCAGGCCACGTCGTCACCCGTGACCAGGATCACCGGTACCCCGTACTCGGCGACGACATGCGCGTTGAGCAGTCCCTCGCTCGCGCGGACGTCGTTCAGCCACACTCCGGTGATCGAGTTGGCGAGGTAGGTGTGGGCGAGGACGCCCTCCATGCCGGCGCCCGCGTGGTAGCCGACGAACGCGATGCCGTCGACGTCGCCGTGCTGCACACCCTCGACCATGGAGAGGGACTTGTGCCGCCCGGTGAGCATCTGCGTCCGCTCGTCGAGGCGCTCCAGGAGCAGGTTGCGCATCGTCCAGTGGGCCTCGTTGACGAGCACCTCGTCGGCGCCGCCGTCGTAGAAGCCTAGGACGGCGGCGTTCACGTCCGAGGTGAACAGCGAACGGCACCGCTCCCACTGCGGTGTCCCCGGCAACACGTCGGCGGGCCAGGTGACGCCGGTGGCACCCTCCATGTCGGCGCTGATGAGGATCTTCATGCCGCCTCACGCTACGCGTTGCCGACCCCCCGGACCAGGACCGCGTGCGTGGGACGGTCGAGGGTGCCGCCCTAGGGCCTGTCGTCTGGATCAGGCCGGCCTGGCTCACGGTGCCTTGTCGGCCGACCCGAGCGGGGTGTGGTGCGTGCAGCTGCAAGGCGGAGGAGGACGGCGACGCGATGGGGGTCCCCCCGCGCGAGGTTGTTCGAGCGTGGGGGAGTCGGCAACCGACGACAACGCCGCTGGGGGTCCCCCCACGCCTTCAAGGCAGTGGGGGAGTGCGTGCCACACCCCGCGACGCCGGCATGATCCAGACGACAGGCCCTAGTAGTGCTTCGTTAGGTTCTCGTTCTGGTGAGGGGGCGGCCGCAGGTGGTGCAGGTGCCGTCCCAGCAGCGCAGCAGGTCCTGTAGCGCGTCGAGGACTTGGTAGAGGGTCAGGCTTTCGTGCGGGCTTTTGGGTCGTAGCGCCGCAGGGTGAGGAAGGCCTGTGCGGCGGTGACGAGGGTGACGTGGTGGTGCCAGCCGCGCCAGGTGCGGCCCTCGAAGTGGTCCAGGCCCAGGCCGTGTTTGAGTTCGCGGTAGTCGTGCTCGATGCGCCAGCGCATCTTGGCGAAGCGCACCAGGTCGGCCGTGGGGGTGGTGGCGGGCAGGTTGGTCATCCAGTAGCCGGTGGGCTCGTCGGCTCCTGCGGGCTGTTCGACCAGCAGGGTCCGCAGCGGCAGCACGCCGTCCCACCGGCTGCGCCCGCCGGCGTGTTCCTGCGCGGTGCGGGTGGCTTCCTTGCCTGAGGGCCGCACCTCCAGCACCGCAAAGCGTGAGGTCATTGAGCCCTTGCTGCCCTGGCGCCAGGTGACGGTTTCGAAGAGGGTGCCTGGATCGACCAGGTGTCGCAGGGGGCGGGCCGGCTCGCGGTAGCGCGGCAGGGTGGGCGGGCCCAGGCCCCGGTAGGGCGGCAGATACGGCTCGGCACCGGCCGGGCGGGCGATCTCCTTGGGCTCGACGGCCATGACGTAGGACCAGCCGTGTTCCTCCAGGGCCAGGCGGAAGGAGACACTGCGGCCGTAGCCGCAGTCGGCCACGATCACCGGCACTGCCCCCAGCCAGTCCGCCAGTCTCTCCAGCAGCCCCAGAGCCAGACGCGACTTGGTCACATGCCCGACCTCGTCGGGCACGCCCGCGGCCTGCCGCCGCCGGAGGTCGTGCGCCCATTCCTCGGGCAGGAACAGTTCCCACTCCAGCGGGCAGGACGCACGGTCGGTGGCCGCGTGCACGCTGACAGCGACCTGGCAGTTGGCCCGCTTGCCCAGCGCCCCGCAGTACTGCCGGGCCACCCCCACCGAGGCCCGCCCGCATTTGGGAAACGACACATCGTCGATGACCCATACCTCGGGCCTGACCACCTCGACCAGCCGCTCGGCGATCCGCCGCCGCACCGGCGTCCACTGCCACGGCGACTGGTTGACGAACTGCTGCAGGGCCTGCATGTTCCCGTCCGGCAGCCGCTCGGCCATCGGCTGGATCGACTTGCGCCGGCCATCCAGCATCAGCCCGCGCAGGTAGCACTCGCCCCTGGCCCGCTGGTCCTTGCGCGGCACCGAGGCGAACACATCGGCCACGAACAGCCCCAACGCGGCCCGTAATCGGTTCACTTCATGCGTGTCCACATACCCAACATGCTCTTGATCAGCGACAACGCCTAGACCTAACGAAGCACTACTAGGTCACCCCGCTACAGGAGCGGTCGGCTGGTCCTGTTCCGTGGTGGTGCCGGACGCCGTCCCGGGGGTGGGCAGAGCCACCGGTCCCGGCTTCGCCCTGGCCCTGGCCCTGGCGAACCTGCGCATCACGGGTACCTCCACGAACGTGTTCAGCAGCCAGGCGAGACCCCACGACAGCACGAAGGCGAACAGGCCGAGAGCGACCGCCTCGGCCGTACTCCACTGTTTCGTGGCGCCGAGCGCGACATGGCCGAAGTCGAGCACCATCCAGTGCACCAGGTAGAAGGCGAAGGAGAGTTCGCCGAGCCTGACGAACGGCCTGCTGCGGAACGGGGACCAGGTCCGTTCGATGTCCGCGGTGGCGGCCGCCGCGACGACCAGGGCGATCGGCGCGCTCGTCGCCGCCACGAAGCTCCACGGCTCGGCGATGTGCGAGGCGAGGAAGTAGCCGCCGAGAAGGAGGGTCATCGCCGCCCAGAGCGGCAGCCTGATCCACTTTCCGCTGAGGACGATGCGGGCCGTCACCATGCCGAGGACGAAGTCGAGGGCGCGCACCGGCGGGGCCATCTGGATGAACCAGACCCGCCAGGTCGGAATGGTGAAGTACAGCGGCCTGGCCGGCAGCAGCTCGGCCACGAACGGGACCGCCCAGGTCGCCGCGACGAGGCCGGCGGCCCACCACCACAGCCGCTCGGGCCTGATGGCCGCGACCGCCCGGTGGAAGAACGGGAAGCAGAGGTAGAAGAAGGCCTCCGCGGCCAGTGACCAGCTCACGAAGTCCATGCTGAAGAACGTGTCGGAGCGCGGGAACCACGGGTGGATGAGGAACAGGTTCGGCACCGCGCTCTGCCAGCGTACGGAGAGGCCGAGCCAGACCATCACGATCGCGGTGACCGCCCAGGTGACCACGTGGTTGGGCACGATCTTGGCGGCCCGGCGGCGCCAGAAACTGCGCATCGGCTCACCGGGCTTGGCGATCAGCGTGAGGATGAATCCGCTCAGTACGAAGAAGAAGCCCACCTGCATGGGGCCCGCCTTGCTGAAGAGCGTCATGCAGAGGTCGGCGGCCTTCTTGTCCTTGAAGGGGAACTGGAAGGCGAAGTGGAAGCAGAACACGAGGGTCGTCGCGACGAACCGCGTGCCGTCCAGGGAGGGCAGCCAGGTGGGGCGCGAGCCGCCGGCCGGACTGTCGGCGCGGCTGGTCCGGGAACGTGCCATGAAGCATCAGCTCCAGAGAGAGACAGGAGGGGGGAGGACAGGGGCATGGAGGTGGGGCTCCTCGGTGACAGTGCCGTCGATGGCTTGAACCAGCCTTGAAAGACAGTGGTGTTGAGTGGTGGGGATGCCGATGCCATCGCCCTCCGCCCGGGGCCCGAACAGAAAGGCCCCCGCACCGTCGCGGGGGGAGGGCGACGGTGCGGGGGCCGGTCTTCTGCGGTGGAGCCGCTGGTTCTCAGCCGGTGCGGGGCAGCAGTACCACGCGGCCCTGGTGGGCCCGGGACTCGATGATCTCGTGGCCTCTGGCCGCCTGGTCGAGGGGAAGGCGGGCGTGCACGGCGGCCTTGAGGCGGCCCGAGGTCAGGTGGGCGGTCAGTTCCGCCAGTCCGTCCGCGTACTCCTGGGGGTGCAGCCGCTGCCAGGCCGAGAGCGAGAAACCGGTCACGTACTTCAGCCCGATCAGGTCCATGACCGGCACCTTCGGGACGTCCGTGCCGCCGCCCGCGGAACCGTAGAAGACGAGTCGCCCGCCGGGAGCGAGCAGGCCGACGCCCGTCAGCAGGACGTCGCCGCCCACGCTGTCCAGGATCAGGTCGACGCCTCGGCCGTCCGTGGCGGCCCTGACCTCCTCCGCCCAGCCGGGTGCGGTGTAGTCGACCACCGCGTCGGCGCCCAGCGAGCGGGCGAACTCGCGCTTCGCCGGAGAACTCGCGGTGGCGATCACGCGTCCGGCGCCCGCCAACTTGGCCAGTTGCACGGCCAGATGACCGATTCCGCCGGCCGCCGCGTGCACGAGGACGGTCTCCCCCGCCCGCAGCCGTCCGGTGGCCAGGGTGCCCACGGCGATGGGCCCGGCGCCCGGGAGCACCGTCGCCGCCGCCGCGTCGAGCTCCGCGGGGACGGGTACCAGCGTCGCGGCGTCGGCCAGCGCGTACTCGGCGTAGGCGCCCTGCATGAGGAAGGCGCCGACGCGGTCTCCGGTCCGGATGTGCTCCACCCGGGGGCCGACCGCGTCGACCGTGCCGACCACGTCGCCGCCCAGCACCACCGGGAGGGTCGGCCGCCACATCGGTGCGGGGAAGCAGTCGCGGCGCATCTGGGTCTGGGCGAAGCCCACGCTGACGGCCTCGGTGGCGATCAGTACCTGGCCCGGGCCGGGTTCGGGGACGTGGGCCTCTGTCACCCGCAGCACGTCGGGTGCGCCGTAACGGGCGATCGGGACGGCACGCATCTGTTGTCTCCTCCTCGGTTTCCCGTCCGGTCGGGCGGGTGCACCGTTCTCACCAGGGAATGGGGCCGGTCGCGGACTGGAAGGTGGCGGTGGGTCCGTCGTCGTCGAGGACGGCGAGCCGGACGACGGTGACAGCGGCTTCTTCGGCCGTGCCGAGGCCGGCGTGGCCGTTGAGGTCGGTGGCGACGTAGCCGGGCTCGGCGGCGTTGACCTTGATGCCGTCGGCCTTCAGGGCGTGGGCGTACATGAGGGTGAGGGCGTTGAGGGCGGCTTTGGAGGAGTTGTACGCCAGCATCCGGAAGGGGGCGAGGCGTTCGGGCTCCGCCGCGTTCACGCCGAGCGAGCCCAGGCTGCTGGAGATGTTGACGATCCTGGCCCGCTCCGAGAGCCGCAGGAGCGGGATCAGCGCGGAGGTGACGGCGGCGACGCCGAAGACGTTGGTCTCGTACGTGTCCCGCAGCAGGTCGGCGGTGACGTCGGCGACCGGTATGCCGTGGTCGAGCAGGACGCCCGCGTTGTTGACGAGGATGTCGAGCCTGCCGTGGGTGCGCCGGATCCAGTCGGCGGCGGCCTTCACGCTGTCCTGGTCGGTGACGTCGAGGGGTACCGCATGTGCGTCGATGCCCTCGGCGGCGAGTTCGGCCACGGCGGTCGTGCCCCGGCCCGGGTCGCGGGCCCCGATCAGCACGGTGGCGCCGAGCGAGCCGAGCCTGCGGGCGGTCTGGAAGCCGATGCCCTTGTTGCCGCCCGTGACCAGGGCGACGGTGCCGGGGGGCAGGGTCGTGAGGTCGTCCTTGCTCATCAACTGAGTCCTGTTCTGGGCTGGTTGAGGTGAGGTCGGCTGCCGCGCACACCGCTGAGCGGTTCGCCGGGGCGGCCCAGGTAGGTGATGTCGTGCCGGGTGACGAGTGCGGTGATCGCCGCGCGGTCGGGGGGTGCGTCCTGGGCGAGCAGCTCGGCGAGGCCCTCGAACATGGTCTCGCTGCCGCCGGGGGTCGAGATGCACAGCATCCGGCTCGCGCCGTCGCCGATGTTGCGGAAGCCGTGGCCGACCCCGCGCGGCCCGTACACCAGGGTTCCGGGGCCGGCCTCGTGGATCCGGTCGCCGAGCTGGATCTCGTACGCGCCCTCGATGACGTAGAACGTCTCGTCCAGGCCGTCGTGCAGATGCAGCGGCGGGCCGCCGCCCGGGGGTGTGGTGAGCTCGAAGAAGGAGAAGAGACCGCCGGTGTCCTCTGCGCGGAGCAGGATGCGGCCCTGCTCCACGGTCCACCGGATCGGCTCGACCTCGTCGCGCACGATCACCTTGCCGGGCGTGACTGTCATCCTCGACTCCCTTGTTCCGGGCGGCTCTTGGTGCTCCTTGCGGCTGTCGTCCCGAGCGTGCCCCGGTGCGCTGGAGTCCGGCTCGAACGCGGCCGGCCCGGCGGGTCAGCTGCGCAGCAGTACGGCCTTGCCCCGGAACTCGCGCTTGGCCCAGGCCTCGAAGACGTCCGGGGTACGGGACCAGTCGTCGACCCTGCCGATCACCGGCCGCAGCCGTCCGTCGGCCACCAGGGAGACGAGGATCGCCAGGTCCTCACCCTTGGTCTCCTCGGGGTGTTCGCTGACGAAGCCCTGCACCCTGGCGTTGTGTCCGCGCGTCGCGAAGTCCCGCAGGCGCAGTTCGGTGGGGCCGTTGTGGCCGCCGTAGACGACCGCGGTCGCGTCGGGCGCGAGCAGGCGTACCGCCTGGGCGAGGAGCGGGCCGGCGACGCCGTCGAGGACGAGGTGGAAGGGGCCGAGGGCCGGGTCGCGCAGGCAGGTGACGACCTGGTGGGCGCCCAACGCGCGGGCCTGCGCGGCCCGTTCGTCGCCGCTGACGTGGGCGGTGACCGTCGCTCCCGACAGGACCGCGAGTTGTACCGCGAACTGGCCGACTCCTCCGGTGGCCCCGGTGACCAGGACCCGGCGTCCGAGCAGTGCCCCGCCGACGCGCAGCGCGCGCAGCGCCGTGAGTCCGGCGATGGGCAGGGTGGCGGCCTGGTCGTCGCCG
>NZ_JAWOAI010000383.1:0-9850 GCF_033194735.1 Streptomyces sp. W16 | reverse complement strand
CGGACGGAGTCCTGCTGCGGGCGGGCATCGCCGTCCTGCTGGTGGCGGGCGGCGCGCTGGTGTTCCTGTCGGCGCGGAGGTCACGGCCGCAGGGTGGCAGCGGCCGATGAGGCATTCCGTCACCTTGCGAACCGCGTTTCGTCGGTAGCCCTCGTTGCGGCGCAGGAGCAAATGTCGCCCCGCGTACTTGGAGGTCACCCGCCTTTGAGTCGTGGCGCGTTGGAAGGGAAATCCGCTGCGCATGGTTTCGAGACCCTCTCCTCAACTGGGGAGAGGGTCCTTGAACCAGGTGTGCGTGTCCATCGGGGGACGCGTTCTGGACGCTGGTTGGACACAAGGATCGGCAAGGACCGCCAAGATCCTCAAAGGACTCATGATCCGTCGGCCGTGGGTTGGAGTCCCACCCGCCCCACCTGAGCAGGTTTTGGCCTGTGGAAGGGTAGATGCCAAGGCGCAGGGGCCGTACAGGGGCCGGGACGACGCGGTCGCGTCGGGTCCGGCGGTGTCTGCGGGCCGATTCGTTGTCCCGGCTGCACGGCATGGGCTGCCATCCACGGCACGGCGCCAGCAGTTGCTATCGGGCCGGCCATGGCGCCGAAGCCGGCGGACGCCCTGCCCCCTACCTCGCCTCCTGCCGACCGCAGGCATGGGCAGCGGCGGCGTCGATCCTCGTGCTTTAGGTCGTCCTCAGCCTCGACGCGGACGTGCCTCGTGGCACGGTGACGGCTGCACCCACGGTCGCCCGCGCATACGGCCCACTGTCGGTGAGCGGACTCCAAGTCGCCGGACGCCCGCCGAATATCACCGTCGGGCCAGGCGGCACGGCAAACGTGGTGGCGTCGGAAGGGCCGGCGATCGGCACACCCAAAAACGGTGCGGACGAGTCGAGCATGATCGACCTCGACGTGGTCTGCCTCCTTGGGCCGCTGCCCGGTGGAGTCGGTCTGCCCCTCCGCCCAGCAGAGGGTCCGGCTCGCGGTGGGCCGGTCCGCTGAACGGAACATGACGAGACGCGCGGCTCCCGGGGCGACAGCCTGATTGCCAACAGGCCGGTGCCATAGGGGAGTTGGGCGGTGGGCGTTGCGGCCCGCTGTCGTCCCGCAGGTTCGGGGGAGAGTTCGTCTCGCTACGCCGCGGGTCTCCGCCCTTCCAACGCCGGGCCTGTAACGGAGCGCTTTCTATCGGAAGGACGGGAAACCGAGTGTCCACATTCGCGAGAACCTTGTTCAGAGCGTTCGCGGCAGTCCTGTTGGCCGTGGCCGGCACGATCGCCTGGGGTGGAGTGGCGAACGCGCAGACCGTCACGCAGTCCGTCACGCCGCTCGCCCCCGGCGAGTTCCACGAGATCCGCAACAACTTTCACACGCCCCCGATGTGCCTTCAGCCACGAGAGCAGGCATTCGGCTCGCCCATCATCCAGATGCCGTGCGACGGCAGCAGCGCCCAGGGCTGGCTCAGGCTGGACATGGGCGGCAACCACTACCGGTTCGCCAACACGCTGGGCCTGTGCATCTTCACCGACGACAACCCCGTGGACAGGACGCCGCTCTGGCTCGACGAATGTGCGGTCAGCGGCGGCACCACGGTCAGCAACGCGGAGTGGACGTCCACGCACCCGCTGCCCAATCTCGACGTCCGGCTGAGCACGCATGTGCACTTCGCAGAACACAACTTCTGCATTGACGAGCCAGGTGGCTCGGGTGCCTCGAACCTGGCGGTGCAGCTCTTCACCTGCAACACCACGATCGCCCAGAGGTGGAGCGTCGGCTTCAACTGACCGCCTCGACGCCCCGACACCGGATCGGCCGCCCGCGAGTCCCTGGGCGGCCGATCGACACGGTCTGCCCCGCAGGGGTCCCGCCCACCTCGGAGGGATCCGGGGACGGGCGTGATCCGAGCGGCGCGGCGTTCCTGGCCCGGGCCGGCGCCTCGGGCATGGCCGTGTGGTGCCGGGTGGCGATGCCTCTGAAGACCTCTCTGACCTGCGGCGGAGTAGGTGATCGAGCCCGTCGCGCGCCGTCTGGGCACCTGCCCTGAGAGTCGATGCCAAGATCCAGGGGCCGTATAGGGACGGTATAGGGGCCGGGACCGCGCAGCCGTGTCCAGGCCGACGGTTTCTCCGGGACGATTCGTTGCCCCATTTGCTTCACTGAACACGGTGCATCGTGAAAACCGCACGTCAGATGGCTTGGTGTGAGTAGGCGTCGGGTGCGGGACTTGGCGGCGATGGACGAGGTGGCCGCCGCGCCCGAGCTGGCCGGGGCCTGGGCGGCGACCCGCCCCCTCATCGAGCAGCTTCTCGCGGCCGACGCCCTGCTCATCGGAACGCCCATGTACAACTTCGGCGTCCCCGGCTCGCTCAAGACCTGGATGGACCGGGTGACCCTGCCGTGGCTGCCGCTCGCGGGGAAGTCCGCCGTGATCCTCAGTGCCCGTGGCGGCGCCTACGGCCCCGGGAGCCCATGGACTTCCAGGAGCCGTACCTGCGCGCCTACTTCTCCGCCCTCGGTCTGGAGGACGTGGAGTTCGTGCACACGGAGCTCACGCACGCCCCGGTCATGCCGTTCCTGGCGCAGTTCCGTGACGCCCACGAGGCGTCCCGGACCGCCGCTCTGGACGCGGTCGAGGCGCTGGCCACCCGGGTGCCCGCCGAGACCCCCGCGGCCTGAGCCGTCCCGGCACGCACTCCCGGACGAAGAGAGGACACCCCGCACGATGGACACCGCACTCAAGGACCGTGTGGTCCTGGTCACCGGCGCATCCAAAGGCATCGGCGCAGCTACCGCCCGGGCCTTCGGCCAGGAGGGCGCCCGCGTCGCCATCACCTACCGCGACAGCCCCGAGAAGGCCGAGAAGGTGGCCTCCGGAGTGGAGGCCGCCGGCGGGCAGGCCCTCGTGGTCCGGCTCGATCTGGAGGCCCTGCGCAGCGTAGAGGAGGCCGTGAACACCGTCGTCGACCGGTGGGGCGGCATCGACGTGCTCGTCGCCAACGCCGTGCGCTGGGGCGGTGACGGCCCGCCCGACCCGGGCATCCGCTTCGAGGACGTGCCGCTGGACGAGTGGCAGGCCATGATCGGCGCCAACCTGATCGGCGCCGCCGCCCAGGTCCGCGCGGTCCTGCCGAGCATGCGCTCGCGCGGCTGGGGCCGGATCGTGCTGATCTCCTCCAGCGTCGCGGAGGAGGGCCTGCCGGGCCCCGGTCCGTACGGAACGGCCAAGTCCGGGCTCTACGGCCTCGCGCGCAGCCTCGCCTGGGAAGCCGGCTGGGACGGCATCCTCGTCAACGCGGTGGCCCCCGGCCTCACCCTGACCGACAGCCGTGCGCCCATCCCCAAGTTCATCACCGACAAGCTGGCCGCAGCCACCCCCACCCGCCGCCTGTCCGACGCGGACGACGTCGCCAAGCTCGTCCTGTTCCTCGGCTCAGGAGCCAACGGCAACCTCACAGGCGAGGTGGTCCGCGACGGCTCGTCCGCCGCCCGCGCCCCCCACATCTGAACCGGACCTGCCCGATGATCTACGGCACAGTCATCAGCCGCCGACCTGTCTGGGCTGACGCCGGGCGCGCCAGTACGCTCGGTGGCGGGTCCATCGCACTGTGGTGTGCTTCGAGGGGGGACAGCATGCTGGATCAGACGCTGGTTGCGCTGGTGTCCGCGGCCGGGGCCGCTGTGGCCTCCGCGGCCGGCACGGACGCATGGCAGGGCTTGCGCCAACGCGTGGCCCGGATCTTCGGCCGTGGAGACGGGGTGGAACAGAGGATCCTCCTGGAACGACTCGACGGGTCCGTCGCGGAGTTGGAACGCGCTGGACCCGAGGAGCGGGAACAAGCCCGTGCGAGGGTGGTGGCCGCCTGGCAGACCCGCTTTCACGATCTCCTGGAGGACGCCGACGGCGAGGACCGCGCGGAGTTGGTTCGGCGTCTCAACGAGCTGGTCAGGTACGGCCAACAGTCGTTCGGTGGGGTGTCCGCCGGTGACGGCGGACTCGCCGTCGGGGGAACAGTCGACATCCGCGCCGATCGAGGGTCGGCTGCTGCCGGCGTGATGGGCGACGTGACGATCGGAAACCCTCAGCGGCCGGGCCCGGGGGACGACTGACGACTCCCGGAGTCACCCCGGCGACCTCTGACACCACAAGCCCTTCGATCAACGCGCACCACCACAGCGTCGCCGCCCACAGCATCAACCGCTTCGAGTACTACGCGGCGCCGCCGACGCCGATGCTGTGGCCACATGCCGTCGGCGTGGTTCCGCGGGAAGCGGAGTGCTTCCAACACCGTGACGCGGTGGAGGCGCTGGAGCGTGCGGTGACCGGCGGTGGCACCGCGGTTCTGTGCCAAGTCCTTTCCGGGACAGGCGGTGTCGGCAAGACCCAGCTGGCCGCGCACTACGCTCGCCGTTCCTGGCGACACGGAGTTGTGGACCTCATGGCCTGGGTCACCGCGTCGAGCCGCGAATCAATCGTCAGCTCCTACAGTCGACTTGGGGCAGACGTGGCGGCGGCGGACTCACGCGATCCCGAGCAGGCGGCCGCCCGTTTCCTGGCGTGGGCCGAGACGACCGATCGCCGATGGCTGATCGTGCTCGATGACCTGGCCGACCCCGCCGACCTCCGTGGCCTCTGGCCGCCCGCCAACCCCGGCGGTCAGGTGCTGATCACCACCCGCCGCCGCGACGCGGCCCTCCGCGGACGAAGCCGCGTCCGTATCGACGTAGGCCTGTTCACCCCTGCCGAGGCAGCAAGCTACTTACGCGCCCAACTCGCCGCGCTGGGCCGCAGGGAAGACCCCGTGCAGATTGCCGGTCTTGCCGCGGACCTGGGCCACCTGCCGCTCGCCCTCGCCCAAGCAGCCGCCTACCTCGTCGACCTCGGTCTGGACTGCGCGGCATACCGTGCGCGGCTCGCCGACTGGTCTCGGAGGCTCGCGGATCTGGTGCCGGACGACAGCGGCCTGCCGGACGATCACCGTGCGGCCCTTCAAGCCACGTGGTCCCTGTCCGTCGAGCACGCGGATCGACTACGTCCTCCAGGGCTGGCCCGCCTCATGCTGCAGCTCGCCAGCGTGCTGGATGCCAACGGAATCCCCTTGGCCGTGCTGACCAGTTCTCCGGTTCTGCGCCACCTCACCGATCATCGACCCGCGGGGGCGCACGGACCGTCGGGCCCGGTCGGCGTGGAGGACGCGGCCGGAGCACTGCGGTGCCTGGACCGGCTCAGCCTGACCGATCACATCACCGACAGCCCCCATCAGCGAGTCCGTGTCCATGGCCTCATCCAGCGCGCCACCCGTGACACTCTGTCTTCTTCCATGCAGGACACCCTTGTTGTGACCTGTGCGGAAGCACTCGTCGCCGTGTGGCCCATGTCCGAGGGTGATCCTGCCCTCGCGCAGACCCTGCGCGCCAACGCCGAAGCACTGATCTCCCACGCGGGTACCGCGCTGTGGATGTCCGGCTGTCATTCCTTGCTCCTTCGCACGGGCGAGAGCCTGGGGCTGACAGGTCTGGCGAGTGCGGCGCGGACGTACTTCCAGGATCTCTACGACGCGGCCTGCCGGCACTTGAGTCACGATCACGCGGACACATTGACCATCCGGCACTACCTGATCACCTGGCAAGGAGGGACGGGAGATCTGACCCGCGCGAAGGCAGGTTTCGCCGAGCTGCTGGCCGATCGGACACGCGTGCTGGGTCCGGACCACCCCGACACCCTGGCCACCCGCGGCGACAAGGCCGCCCTGCAGGGCCAGGCGGGTGATCCGGCCGGAGCCGGCGAGGAGTCCAGAAGGGTGCTGGAGGCATCGTTGCGGGTTCTCGGTCCCGATCACAGCCAGACCCTCACCGCCCGGCTGAACGTGGCGCATTGGACCGGAGCGGCCGGCAGTCCTGCCGAAGCCGTGACAGCGTGCGAGCGGTTACTGGCCGACACTTCGGGGCTGCTCGGGTCCGACCACGTCAAGACCCGGGCCGTCCGCCTCCACCTGGCCATCTGGAGAGGCGAAGCGGGAGATCCGGTCGGCGCCGCTTCCGACTTCGAACACCTCCTGGCTGATCAGTTGAGAGTGCTGGGAGCCGATCATCCCCAGACACTGAGTACCCGCCACGATCTGGCTCGATGGCGTGGGAAAGCCGGGGATCCCGAGACGGCTGTGTCCGGCTTCGAACAGCTTCTGGTCGATCAACTGAGGGTGCTGGGCCCGGACCACCCTGACACGCTGACGACCCGCCACGACCTGGCCTCCTGGCGCGGAGAAAGCGGCGACGCGTACACGGCAGTCAGCGAACTGGAGCGGTTGTTGGCCGAGCGACTGCGCGTGCTGGGTCCGGACCACCCGGACACACTGACCACTCGCGCGAATCTCGCCTACTGGCGGGGGAAGAGCGGAGATCCGGCAGGTGCTGTCATCGTCACGACGGAACTGTTGGCCGACAGGCTCCGTGTGCTCGGCCCGGACCACCCTGACACGCTGACCACTCGCCACAACCTTGCGCAGTGGAGGGCCGAGACGGGGGATGTGGCAGGCGCTGTCGTCGCCGAGTCGGAACTGCTGGCTGATCGGCTGCGCGTGCTGGGGCCCGAGCATCCCCACACTTTCTCCGCACGCCACCACCTCGCCCAATGGGCCGGCCGGGCCGGCGACCCGGCCGACGCGGCGGCGGCGCTTGCCCAGTTGCTCGCCGATCAGTTGCGTGTGCTCGGTCCGCAGCACCCCGAGACCCGCGCTACAGAAGACAGTCTTGCCTTCTGGAGTGCGGAAGCGGAGCGTCGGCACTCGACGTAGCCGGGCCCAGTTCCAGCCCCCGTCGGTGCCTCAACTCCCGCGCGGACAAGCTCTCCGCGCCGGCCCTCGCGTCGGAAGCCAGTACTGCCTGGCCAAACGCCGGGACGATTCCTGTCTTCGGGGCGGGTCGTCGAGCACGGAGGTGACTGCGAGAACCCCAGCCACTCTCATGGTGGAGGACCGCAACCTCATCACCGGGCAGAACCCCGACTCGGCCGCGGTGCTGGCGCAGCGTCTCCTGGAGCTCGTGAAACAGCCGGTCACCCGATCGGTCCCGGGTCGAGAGGCCGTGCCTCCCACGTGTGAGGAAACTGGTCGTGGCGCCCGGGCCGACCAGCGGCGGAACCTGATCAAGGCCGCCCTCTCCGGAGGGCGGCCCGTCGGCATACCCACGGGCAGGACGGTTCACATGATCAACAGGCGAGCTCTCGGCAGGACCATCGGGGCAGGGGCGGCGGGGACCGCCGCGGCGTCGATGGCGGGATGGTTCAGCTCCTCACCCGCGTCCGCCGCGACGGGCGCTCCCTCCGGAGGGGAGGCGTCAACTGCCGTACAGGGAACGGGTCGTACGTCCTTCGAGTCGCTGAAGCAGGTCAGGGCCGGTGAACTGAACATCGGCTACGCGGAGGCCGGTCCGGCGAAGGGCCCGGTGGTCGTCCTGCTGCACGGGTGGCCGTACGACATCCACAGTTATGTCGACGTCGCGCCGCTGCTGGCGGCCGAGGGCTACCGGGTGATCGTGCCCTACCTGCGGGGCTACGGCACCACCACCTTCCGTTCGGCGAAGGCCTTCCGCAACGGGCAGCAGGCGGCGGTCGCCCTCGACATCGTCGCCCTGCTGGACGCCCTGCGGATCGAGAAGGCGCTGCTGGGCGGATTCGACTGGGGTGCGCGGACGGCCGACATCATCGCGGCCCTGTGGCCCCGGCGCTGCAAGGCACTGGTCTCGGTGACCGGCTACCTGATCACCAACCGGGAGAAGAACAAGCAACCGCTGCCTCCCGCCGCCGAGTTGGCGTGGTGGTACCAGTACTACTTCGCCACCGAGCGCGGCGAGCTGGGCCTGGCGCAGTACGGGCACGACTTCGCCAAGCTGATCTGGCGCAACGTCTCGCCGACCTGGCACTTCGACGACGCCACCTTCGACCGCACCGCGAAGGCCTTCGAGAACCCGGACTACGTGAACATCGTGATCCACAACTACCGGTGGCGGCTCGGCCTCGCCGCGGGAGACCCCCGCTACGACGGCATCGAGGCCAAGCTCGCCGCCGGTCCGGCCATCGCGGTCCCCACGATCACCCTCGACGGCGAGCTGGATCCCTTCACCCCGGCGGGCGACGGGAGCGCGTACCGTGCGAAGTTCACCGGCCCCTACGACCACCGCGCCCTCGGCGGCATCGGGCACAACGTGCCACAGGAAGCCCCGGAGGCGTTCGCCCGCGCGGTTCTGGACGCCGACCGCCTCTGACGCGCGGGCCAGTGGAACTCCCTGGCGCGAACCGGGGCCGTAGGGGCGAGTCTGGTGGTGTCGGAAGTTCGTCCGAGAACGGAGGAGCACCCCATGGACATGAAGCTCGAAGTCGTCGTGGTGCCGGTCGGGGACGTGGACCGGGCCAAGACCTTCTACACGGCGTTGGGCTGGCGGCTCGACGCCGACGTCGCCACCGGCGCGGACTTCCGGGTGGTGCAGGTGACCCCGCCGGGCTCGCCGGCTTCGGTCATCTTCGGTACCTCGGTCTCGTCCCAGGCACCGGGCTCGGCCCAGGGCCTGCACCTGATCGTGGACGACATCGCCGCCGCCCGCGACGAGCTCAAGCGGGCCGGCGCCGACCCGAGCGACGTGTTCCACGACGGGGGCGGTGTCTTCCACCACGCGGGGACCGACGCCCGGGTGCCCGGTCCGGACCCGAAGCGCAGCAGC
Source organism: Streptomyces sp. W16 (assembly GCF_033194735.1). NCBI lineage: Bacteria > Bacillati > Actinomycetota > Actinomycetes > Kitasatosporales > Streptomycetaceae > Streptomyces > Streptomyces sp. W16. The sequence continues at coordinate 1,145 of NZ_JAWOAI010000383.1, read as the reverse complement.
TACGGCTCGTTCCTGTCGTTCAGCGACCCGGACGGCAACGGCTGGATCCTGCAGGAGATCACCACCCGGCTCCCGGGCCGGCTGGACCCCGCGGCCACGACGTTCGCCTCGGCGGAGGACCTGGCGAGCGCGTTGCGCCGGGCCGCCGCGGCACACGGCGAGCACGAGGCGCGCACCGGCGCGGAGGACCCGGACTGGCCCGACTGGTACGCGCGGTACATGGTGAGTGAGCAGGCCGGCACCGAGCTGCCGTCCTGACACCCGAGCGGGGGCGGCCCCGGTCCGGCGACGAACCCGCGGGAGGGCGAGGAGGACGAACAGAAGAGCCTCGACCATGCCTACGACTACGACTACGACTACGACTACGACGTCATCGTGATCGGCGGTGGATCGCCCGGTGAGCACTGCGCCGGTGCCCTGGCCGAGGGCGGGCCGCGGGTCGCGCTGGTGGAGCGTGAGCTGGTCGGCGGGGAGCGCTCGTACTGGGCGTGCGTCCCGTCGAAGACGCTGCTGCACCCGGGTGAGGCCGTGCACGGGGCCAGAGAGGCCGCGGCGAGTGTTCAGGTTGACGGCGAACAGGCCCTGGCCCGGCGGGACTTCATGGTGCCGGACTACTCCGACGCCGGGCAGGAACGCCGGCTGGCCGACAACGACATCGCGCTGCTGCGCGGCACCGGGCGCCTGGCCGGACCGGGTGTCGTGGAGGCGGCCGGAGCCCGTCACACCGCCGAGCACGTCGTCGTGGCCACGGGGCGGCACCGATCATGCCGCCGGGCCCGGGTCTGGCCGGGCTGACACCGGTGTGGGCGATCGCTGGTCTGACGCGCCGGGGAGCGGCACAGCCCTCCCGCGCCCTCACCTCGGTGACCTGCCCTACGCGGTCGACCACTTCATATCGACCGCCGGCGGCCCGTCAGCGCAGTACGAGCAACACCGCAAGCGCCATGAGCAGCGAGTCGATCCGGTCCAGCAGGCCGCCGGAGCCGGCCAGCCAGTGGCCGGAGTCCTTCGTCTGTGCGCCTCTTTTGATCATGGATTCGAGGAGGTCGCCGGCCGGGCCGCCGACCGCCACCGCGACCGCCATCGGCCAGCTCAGCGCGGACAGCACGGCGAGTGTGCCGAGGCCGGCCGTGGCCCCGGCGAGC
>NZ_JAWOAI010000382.1:0-9891 GCF_033194735.1 Streptomyces sp. W16 | reverse complement strand
GTCTCGGCGGGGTTGGCCCGCGCCATCCACGAGCGGGCCCCGCAGATCGCCGCGGACCCCGGGCTGACCGCACTGCTGACCGGCCCCGGCGGCGCACTGCTCGACGAGGGCGACCCACTTCCGCAGCCGCGCTTGGCCGCCGTACTGCGCACGCTCGCCGACGATCCGTCGTCCTTCTACCGGGGCCCGATCGCCGAGGCATTGGTCAACGGGCTGCGCCAGGCCGGGAGTTCACTCGGCGCGGACGATCTCTCGGCCCATCAGGCGGCGAACGTAAAGCCGTTGACGCTGGACGTGGCCGGTACACGGTGGTGGACCGCGCCGCCGCCGAGTCAGGGGGCGAGCCTCCTGTCCGTACTGGAGACCGCCGCCTCGGTGGCGAAGCTGCCCGAACCGGAGCGCACCGGTGTGCTGGCCGCCCGCTGCCAAGACGCCTCAGCCGCACGGGACTTGCTGCTGGGCGATCCGCTCGGCCCCTCGCCCGTCGACCTGGACGGACTGCTGCGCCCGGCTCCGCTCGCCGGTGCGCAGCCGCCCGAGCCGCCTTTCCGGCCCGCCGGTGACACCGTCGCGATCACCGCCGTGGACGCGTCCGGGCTGGCCGTCTCCCTCATCCAGAGCGTGTACCAGACCTTCGGTTCCGGCATCTGCGACCCGGAGACGGGCATCGTGCTGCACAACCGCGGCTCGGCGTTCAGCCTGCTCCCCGGCCATCCGGCCCTCATCGGCCCCGGCCTGCGGCCCCCGCACACCCTCTGCCCCGTGCTCGGCCGGTCCGCCGACCTGCTGCTCGCGGCCGGTTGTCAGGGTGGCCGGGCCCAGCCGCAGATCCTCGCCCAGACCGTGCCCGGCCTGATGGACCCGGCCGCCGATCCGGCCGCCGTCCTGGACCGGCCCCGGTGGGTGATCGGTGCCCGCGACATCGGTCACGAGACACCGACCCTGCTGGCCGAGCCGGGGTCCGTCCCGGCGGCCACGAGCGCGCTCCCGTCGGCGGTTCCGGTCGTCGTGGCGCCGGGCCGTACCGATCTGGCCGGTCACACCCAGGCCGTACGGCTGTCCGCCGGCGGTCGGCTGGACGGCGCCTCCGATCCCCGCGCCGACGGCGGCACCACCTTGGAAGGAAGTTCCCTGTGAGCACTCTCGCCCCCGAACCCGTACCGGCCGACGCACCGCATCCGCTGGACCCTCTCACCGTCACCGAACTCGCCACGGCCGTAGGGGTGTTGAGGGCCGACACCCGGGTCCCCGACGACGCGCGGTTCTGGGGTGTGGCGCTGGACGAGGACCACGCCCGCCGCGCCGCGCCCGGGGACACCCGGCGGGCCCGCGCGGTGGTGTTCTCCCCGTCCGCCCGCCACGCCTTCGAGGTCGACCTCGAACTCGGCGACAAGCCGCAGACCACCGACTGGCGGGAGTTGGACGTCCGCAGTCCTGGCTGTTCGTCGGAGGAAGCACGGCAGGCCGCTGCCGCCTGCCGTGCCGACCCGCGTTTCCGGGAGGCGCTGGCGCTGCGCGGTATCCACGACGTGTCGTTGGTGATGGTGGACCCGGAGTCGATCGGCGGTTTCGAGCCTCCGGAGTACGCGGGCCGCCGCCTGACCTGGGGCAGCGTCTGGCACCGCACCGACGAGGACGACAACGGCTATGCCCGCCCGGTACAGGGAGTCGTGCCGATCATCGACATGGAAACCATGGAGATCCTGCACATCGAGGACCACGGGGTGATCCCGCTGTCGGAGGAGTCGGGCGTGTTCACGGCCGGGACGGTGTCCGAGCGCCCGGGGCTGAAGCCGCTGGAGGTCGTCCAGCCGGAGGGGCCGAGTTTCGCCGTCACCGGTCAGCGGATCGACTGGCAGGGGTGGTCGGTGCGGGTCGGCTTCAGCCATCGCGAGGGGCTGGTGCTGCACGACCTGTCCTTCGCCGCGGCCGGGAAGGGTCCTCGGCAGGTGATCCGGCGTGCGGCCGTCAACGAGATGTACGTCCCCTACTTCGACACCGCCTCCACCCAGTACCGCAAGAACTTCTTCGACTGGGGCGAGTACGGCGCGGGTCCGCTCACCAACTCCCTTGCCCTGGGCTGCGATTGCCTCGGCGTCATCCAGTACTTCGACGCGGCGGTGCTCGGCGGCGACGGTGTCCCCCGGCTCATCCCCAACGCCGTCTGCGTGCACGAGGAGGACGACGGCATCCTCTGGAAACACCACGACGGCCGCACCGGCCGTACCGAGGTGCGCCGTTCGCGCCGACTGATCATCTCGGCGTTCGCCACCGTGGCCAACTACGACTACGGCTTCTACTGGTCGCTCTACCAGGACGGTTCGGTGATGCTGGAGATCAAGATGACCGGCATCCTCTCCGCCACCGGCGTCGAGGAGGACGAGGCGACGCCGTACGCGCGCCGGGTCGCGCCGAACGTCGCGGTCACCAACCACCAGCACTTCTTCAGCGTCCGCCTCGACATGGCGGTGGACGGCGATCCCAACCGGCTGGTCGAGGTCACCGCCGAGCACGAGCCCGACCCGGTCCTCGACCCGTACGGCAACGCGGCCCGGACCGTGTTGCGGCCGATCCTGAGCGAGTCGGAGGGCGCCCGGCTCACCGACCCGTCCCGCGCGCTGCACTGGCGGGTGGAGAGCACCGAGTCCCGCAACCGGATGGGCGAACCGACCGCGTACCGCGTGCACTTGGAGAACACGGCGGTACTGCCGGTGCGCGAGGACAGCGTGTGCGCGCGCCGGGCCCCGTTCGTGGGGCGGCAGTTGTGGGCGACGGCCTACGACGCGGACCGGCGGTTCGTCGGCGGCGAGTACCCGAACCAGGCCGAGCCCGGCGCGGACGGCGTCCACAAGTGGCAGGAGGAGAACCGGTCGTTGGACGGCACGGACCTGGTGCTGTGGGCCACGGTCGGCTCGCACCACTTCCCGCGCCCGGAGGAGTGGCCGGTGATGCCGGTGGCCAAGGCGCGGCTGCGCCTGGAGCCCGACGGCTTCTTCGACCGCAACCCGGCCCTGGACGTGCCCGCCCCCAACTCCTGCCACACGCCGAGCCCCTCGGCCCCGGACCACTGCTGCGGCTGACAGCGCCTCCCCTCCCCCGAAAGGCGTCCCATGCGCGAGGAAGAGAACACAAGGCTCACCCGGACCGGGCCCGGTACCCCGGCCGGTGAGTGGATGCGCCGCTACTGGCAGCCGATCGCCCTCAGCGAGGAACTCGACGGCGGACGACCGCTGGTGGCACCCAAGGTGATGGGCCAGGACCTGGTCCTGTTCCGCGACGAGCACGGCGAACTCGGTCTCGTCGACCGCGGCTGCCCGCACCGCGGCGCCGACCTGGCACTCGGCCGGCTTGAGGACGGCGGGCTGCGCTGCTGCTTCCACGGCTGGCTGTTCGCCCGTGACGGCTCGTGCCTCGACACACCCGCCGAGCCCGTCGACAGCCCGCTCAAGTCCCGCGTGCGGCTGGGCAGTTATCCGGTCCGCGAGATCAACGGCATCATCTGGGGCTACCTCGGCCCGGGCGAACCGCCCCAACTCCCCGCCCTGGACTGCTTCCAGGCGCCCGCCGACCACGCCTTCGCCTGGAAGGGCCTGCTGGAGTGCAACTGGCTCCAGGCCCTGGAGGTCGGCATCGACCCCGCCCACGCCTCCTACCTCCACCGCTTCTTCCAGGACGAGGACCCGGCCGACAGCTACGGCAAACAGTTCCGCGCCGCCTCCCAGGGCACCGATCTCCCGATGACGAAGATCCTGCGCGAGTACGGCCGCCCCGACATCGACGCCGTCCGCACCCCGTACGGCATCCGCCTCACCGCCCGGCGCACGCTCGACGGCACGGACACCCAGGGTCTGCCGATGGACGGCAGCCGTACCCATGTCCGCATCACCCACCAGGTGTTCCCGCACGCCTTCCACATCCCGCTGGACGCGGAGACGGCGATCACGCAGTGGCATGTGCCGATCGACGACAACTCCAGTTACTGGTATGCCCTGTTCACCAGCGTCGGCGGCCCGGTGGACCAGGGCGAGATGCGCCGGCAGCGCGTCGACGCGGTCACCCTGCCCGACTACCGGCCGCGCTTCGGCCGCGAGAACGGCTACGGCTACGACCCGGTGGAGCAGCGGGCGACCACGTACACCGGGCTCGGCTTCGACATCAACGTGCACGACCAGTGGGCGGTGGAGGGGCAGGGGTCCGTGCAGGACCGTACCCGCGAGCATCTGGGCCGCTCCGACAAGGCCATCGTGATGTACCGCCGGATACTGGGCGAGGCCGTCAGCGCCGTCGAGCGCGGCGAGGACCCACCCCTGGTGCTGCCCGCCGAGGAGGCCGGACGACTGCACGGGCCGGTCGCCCTGGACGGGATCGGCCCCACCGAGGGCTGGCTGGAGCACTGGACGGCCGTCACGGACAAGCAGCGCGCCGACAGCAGTTGGGCGCAGCCGCTGGGAACGGACGGCTGAGCCACGTGGGATTCATCGAACGCCACGGCCTGTGGAACCCCGAACAGGCCGCCGCCGCACGGGAGATACTCGGCCGCGCCGAGAGCGGTGGGATGAAAGTGGTACGGCTGGTCTTCGCCGACCAGCACGGTCTGCTGCGCGGCAAGACCGTCACCGTGGGCGAACTGCCCAATGTGCTGCGCGACGGCACCGGCATCGCCTCGTCCCTGCTCGCGAAGGACACTTCCGGGCGGACTGTGTTCCCTCTGTTCACCAAGGAAACGCCGCTCGGGCTGCCCGAACTGCGTGGCGCCGCCGACATGGTGATGGTGCCCGACCCGTCGACGTTCCGGATGCTGCCGTGGTCACCGGGCACGGGCTGGCTGCTGTGCGACCTGCGCTTCACCTCCGGTGCGCCGGTCCCGCTGTGCACACGCGGGCTGCTGCGCTCGGTCCTCGACCAGGCCGACGGACTGACCTACCGCACCGGCCTGGAGGTGGAGTTCCACCTGTTCCGCCTCGACGATCCGCGTCTGGGTCCCGGTGATCAGGGCCAGCCGGGTGCCGCGCCCGAGGTCGGCATGCTCAACCACGGCTACCAGTACCTCAGCGAGCTGCGCTACGACGAACTCGACCCGATCCTCGAAGTCCTGCGCGCGAACATCGAGGGCCTGGGGCTGCCGTTGCGCAGCCTGGAGGTCGAATTCGGTCCGAGCCAGGTCGAGTTGACCCTCCAGCCCGCCGATGGCCTGGGCACGGCCGATGCGATGGTCCTGCTGCGCAGCGCCGTCAAGCAGGTCGCCGCCCGCCACGGCCATCACGCCACCTTCATGTGCCGCCCCCATCTGCCCGGCGTGTTCTCCAGCGGCTGGCATCTGCATCAGAGCATGCTGCGGGACGGTGTGGGGGTCTTCGCGCCGGAGGGCGGTGAACTCACCGCGTCCGGGCCGCCGTTGTCGCCGTACGGGACCGCCTTTCTGGGTGGGCTGCTGCGCCACGCGCGGGCGACGAGCGCGTTCTCGACGCCGACTCTCAATGGTTTCAAGCGCTTTCGCTCGCTGTCGTTGGCGCCGGACCGTGCGGTGTGGGGGCGGGACAATCGCGGGGCGATGGTGCGGGTGCTGGGTGACGGGCCCTCGTCCACCCGGCTGGAGAACCGGATCGGTGAGCCGGCCGCCAACCCCTACCTCTACCTCGCCTCCCAACTCGCCGCCGGGCTGGAGGGCGTGGCGGGTGGACTGGAACCGGGACCGGCGGCCGACGAGCCGTACGCGGCCCGCGCCGAACCGCTCCCCCGCTCGCTGGGCGAGGCCCTGGACGCGCTGGAGTCCGACCGTATGCTCGCCGACCGGCTCGGCAAGGACTTCGTGGCGTACTACACGAGCATCAAGCGGGCCGAGATCGACCGCTTCAGCCAAGAGGTGACCGACTGGGAACAGCGGGAGTACTTCCGTGTCTTCTGACCTCGACTCCCCTCGTGCGACGACCGAACGGCTCCTGGTCCGGCAGGCCCGCTGGGTCGCCCGTGACGTGGTGGAACTGCGGCTGACCCGGGCCGCCGGCGGCGCCCTGCCGGCGTGGGAGCCGGGAGCGCACGTGGAGTTGACCCTGCCCTCGGGGCTGCGGCGGGCCTACTCGCTGTGCGGGGAGGTGACGGACGTGGGGGCATGGACGGTCGCCGTGCACCGCGCGCCCGAAGGCCGTGGCGGCTCCCGCGAGATCCATGAAACCGCCCTGGTGGGACGGGAGTTGGAGGTGCGCGGGCCGGTCAACCGCTTCCCGCTGGTGTCTGCGGAGGGCTATCTGCTGCTGGCGGGCGGCATCGGCGTCACCCCGCTGCTGCCGATGGCCCGTGAGCTCACCGCCCGCGATCTGCCCTGGCGGCTCGTCCTCGGCGCCCGCGACCGGTCCCGGCTCGTGTACGCCGAAGAGTTGGTGGCGTTGGGCGGCGACCGGGTGCGGCTTCTGCCGCAGGACGAGGCGGGTCTGCCGGACCTGGCCGCCGAACTCGCCACCGTGCCGCCCGCGCATGCCGTCTATGCCTGCGGCCCGCAGCCGATGCTCGACGCGGTGACGGCGCTGTGCCGCACGGCCGGCTCCGCGCGGGCACTTCACCTGGAGCGCTTCACCGCGGCCGACGACACGGTCTCGGACCAACTCGGCTCATCGGACGGCGAGTTCGAGGTGGTGCTGAGCCGCTCGGGGCTGCGGCTGACCGTGCCCGCCGACCGTTCCGTGCTGGACGTCGTACGGGAGAAGCTCCCGGATGTCCCTTACTCCTGCGAGGAGGGCTACTGCGGCAGTTGCGAGACCACGGTCATGGCCGGGCTCCCGGACCACCGCGACTCGGTGATCGAACCGTCCGAACGCCCCACCGCCACCACGATGATGATCTGCGTGAGCCGCTGCGACTCCCCGGTGCTGGAGCTGGACCTCTAAGTGCCGCCTTTCGCAAGGCGGTCGAGGAGGGATCGGGGTCGGTAGGGGATGACCTCGGCCAGTGAGATGGCGGTGCTGGTGCGGTCGACTCCGTCGATGGCGAGGATCGCCTTGGTGATGCGGTGCAGGTCCGTGGTGTTCCTGGCGACGACCTGGGCGAGGAGGTCGGCGTCGCCGGTGGTGTAGTGGACCTCGATGACTTCGGGGAGGCCGAGCAGGCCTTCGTGGACGCTCTCGGGCTCGGCCTGGCTCACCGCGAGCGACATGAACGCGACCAGGCCGTAGCCGAGGGCGGCGGGGTCGACGCGTCGGCTGAAGGGTTTGAGGGCGCCGTCGGCGGCCATTCTCCGCAGCCGGGCGTGCACGGTGTTACGGGCCACTCCCAGGGTCTGTGCCAGGGCGAGAATCGTGGCGTCCGGGTCGTCGTCCAGGGCCAGGACGATCCGGGCGTCCAAGGGGTCCATTGGTGTCATGGTGCGCATTCTGACACCTGACATCCATCCTATTGAGCAGCTGTCGCAGTGAGGAAGACCTGTATTGCGCGGATGCCCTGACGCGTGGTGAAGGTGGTGGGCCGCTTCCCACCTCCGTTCCGTTGAAGGACCGCCGTCATGGCCTCGAAGTCGTACCCCGCCGGTACCGGTGGCTCCTGGATCGTCGTCGTGTCCGCCGGGGTGGCCGCCGGGCTCCAGGTGTGGAAGGTGCCGCCCGCGCTGCCGTTCCTGCGGCACGATCTCTCGCTGAGTCTGGTCCAGGCCGGGACTCTGCTGGGAATCGTCCAACTGGCCGGGATGCTCGGGGGACTTGCCGTCTCGCTGCTGGCCGAGCTGATCGGTGAGCGGCGCTGTCTGAGCGGGGGTCTGGTGCTGCTGTTCCTCGGTTCGGGCGGCGGTGGTTTCGCCGGGTCGACTGCTCCTCTGCTGGCCTCGCGGGCGGTGGAGGGGGCCGGATTCATCCTGGTGGCGGTGACCGGCCCGGGGCTGATCCGGCGCACCGCCCCGCCGGACCGCTTCACAACGGCCATGGGCTTCTGGGGCGCCTACCAGGGCATCTCCACGTTCGCGGGGCTGGTGGTCGGCGCGCTGGTCCTCCAGGTGGTGTCGTGGCGGGTGTGGTGGTGGGGCATGGCCGTGGTCGCGCTGGCGCCGCTGCCGTGGGTGCTTGCCCGCGTTCCGCGTGACGACGCGGGCGGTGCGCGGGGCGCGGCGGCTGCCCTCGTCCGCATCGGCCGTACCGTCCGGGCTCCCGCCCCCTGGACGGCCGGTCTCGTCTTCGCCTGCTACACGCTGCCGTGGATGGCCGTGGTCGGGTTCCTGCCCACCGTCTACCGCGACGGTGGGATGACGGGCAGCCTGCCGGGTGTCCTGAGCGCCGTGGTCGGCGCGGTGAACGCCGTCGGTTCGATCACCACGGCGGCGCTGTTGAAACGCGGCCTGGCCGTGCGCGCCGTCATCGTCCCCGCCTTCGCGGTCATGGCCGGGACATCGCTGCCGGCCTTCGCCGTCGACTGGCACGGAGTTCCCTCGGGCACCACCTGGCAGTTCCTGTGTGTGGTGGCCTTCTCGCTGACCGGCGGGGCGATACCGGCGACCCTGCTGCGCATGATCGGTGGTCTGACACCGACGGGCGGTTCGGCCCCGGCCACCATGGGTCTGATCCAGCAGCTCTTCAACGCGGGCAGTTTCGTGGGTCCCACCGTCGCCGCGTGGCTGGCGGCCCGCACCGGGGGCTGGCACTCGACCTGGTGGATCACCTGCGCCTGCGCGGCGACCGGTGCCGTCCTCAGCCTCGGGCTCCGCGGCGGTACCGGAGCCGAATCCGCGGGGTCGGCGAAGTCCGCTATGTCAGGGGTCGTCCCCGGAGACGGTCGTGGAGACCGGTGCGGAGGGGATCGTCGTCGGGCAGGCCGAGTTCGTCCGTGAGGGCGCGGACCCGGGCCCAGACCTCGTGGGCGGCGTCGGGCTGGCCGGCGCTGTGGTGGCTGTCGCCGAGGCAGAGCAGACAGGCGGCCTCGCCGCGGCGTTCCCCGGTGGCGCGGAACAGGGCCGCCGCCTCCCGGTAGCGGTCGACCGCCTGCTGGTGGCGGCCGAGTTGGTGGTGGATGTAGCCGAGGCTGTCGGAGATGTGGGCCTGTCCGTCCACGTCGCCGGCCTCCCGGGCGAGTTCGAGAGCCCGCTCGCAGTGCGCCAACGCGCTGAGGTGCGCGCCGAAATGGGCCTCCTGCCAGCCGATGTGGTTGAGCGCCGCTGCCTGTCCCGCCCGGTCGTCCGCCGCCCCGTAGTGCTCCAGGCTCCGGTAGGCGTGTTCCAGCGCCAGCCCGCGGTTGCCCTGGGCCCCCGACATCCGCGCGAGATGCTGATGGGTACGGGCCTGCCCCGCGTCGCTGCCCAGCTCGGCGAAGAGTTCCAACGCCCGTAAGTAGTGCTGACGGGCAGGCTCCGGACTCTTGAGGCGGTCCAGGGCCAGGCCAAGTCCGCGGTGGGCGCCCGCTCTTCCGACCAGGTCGCCCTCCCGCTCGGCCGCCGCCAGCGCGCTGTGCCCGGCGGTCAGCAGCACCTCCCAGTAGCCGTGCCGGTCCAGGAAGGTGGTCAGCACGTTGACCAGTCGCCACACATGGCCGTCGAAGCCGGGCGGCGGCTGCCGCACGATCTCCAGCAGCACCGGGTGTTCGGCGACGAGCCAGGCCAGCCCTCTGTCGTAGTCCTCGGGCTGCACCGGGTTCGCCCCCGCTCTGGGCGCGGGGGAGGCGACGGGGTTGGGCTGCGGGGTCACCAGGACGTCGGCCGCCCGTGCGGAGTGCAGGTAGTGGTCCATCATCCGGTGCAGTGCCGCCCGCCGTTCCCACTCGTCGTCGTACGCGGTCACGAGCTCCGCGGCGTAGACGCGCAGCAGGTCGTGGAACGCGTACCGTCCCGGAACGTGCTCGACCAGCAGGTGTCCGCCGGTCAGTTCGGCGAGCAGTCCGCGGACGCGCTCCGGCGGAGCGCCGGCCAGGGCGGCTGCCGCGTGC
>NZ_JAWOAI010000381.1:0-9926 GCF_033194735.1 Streptomyces sp. W16 | reverse complement strand
GCGACGTGGCCGCGGTCGGACGGCCCGCCGAGGCCGAACTGCCGCCCGCCGCAAAGCCGTTGGGCAACGCCCTGCCGCAACGCATCGACATCCCCGACCTGGCCGTACAGGCGCCGGTCGTGGCCCGCGGCCTCGACGCGCAGGGCGCGATCGACCCACCGCCCTTCGACCAGGCCGGCGTGGTCGGCTGGTACGACGGCGGGGTGCGGCCGGGTGCCGCAGGGACCGCGCTGATGGTCGGGCACGTCGACACCGAGACCCGGCCCGCCGTCTTCTACAAGCTCAGCACGCTGCGCCCGGGCCGCACCATCCGCGTCGTCCGCGACGACGGCAAGGTCGCCGAGTTCACCGTCGACGACGTACGGGTGCTGACCCGCGCCCACTTCGACGCCCAACAGGCCTATGGCACAAGGCAGTCGGGCCGCGCCGAGCTGCGCCTCATCACCTGCGGCGGCACCTTCGACCGCGCCGACCGCAGCTACACGGCGAACGTGGTCGTGTCCGCCTACCTCACCGGAACCGGTTTCTGACATCACCTGGCCCGGCCGACGACTCGCTCCCCCCGAAGCCGCCGACCGGGCTGGTCCTCGACCGCGCACGCACGGGCTGCGGGAGTAACCCGGCGGACGGCGCGGGAGGTCTGTGAAACCAGTGGTGGAGGATGTGGACCGGCCGGGGGCTAGGGCCTTCGGGAACGACTCTAGAACGAATGAGCGCCCGGGCCTAGAGGGCGAATGACGCCATGTCCCGATGTGGTCGCTCCCTGTCATATGCACAGGTGGTCGACGCCGCTACGGAGTCCTCAGTTCGGAGTCCTCGACGACCCGGTCGATCACCGACCGCGCGACCCGGTCCAGCGGCAGCCGGCGCCGCCGCGCGTACCCGCGCAGCGCGACGAACGCCTCGTCGGTACCGACCTGCCAGCGCTCCGCGAGCATCCCCTTGGCCTGCTCGATCCGTACCCGGCTCGACAGCGCCTCCTGCAACTGCCCGGCCAGGGACTGGTATTGGGCATACGCGCGATGGTTCTGCAGGCCCAGACCCGCCGCGTCGGCCAGCGCCTGAGCCACCAGCAACTCCCAACGGCCGCCGTCCGGGCCGCTGTTGGGCAGCGTCGACACGAACACGTTGAGCGCACCGAGCAGCGCGTCACGGCGGCGTACCGGCACCGCGAAGGTCGCCACGACGCCGTGCCGCAGCGCCCGTTCGGTGAACTCCGGCCAGCGGGCGGCGGCATGGGCCACCCCGATCGACACCGGCGGTACGGCACATCCGGAGCCGTAACTCTCCAGACAGGGCCCGCCACCGTGCTGGGCCGCCAGCAGATCGAGCGCCACCTCCTCCCGATGGCTGCTCCCGGCCAGCGACACGGACTCCCCGCCGTCGATCAGCATCACCCCGGCCGTCCACGCGGACAGCAGCTCCACGCAGTGGTCGGACAGCCGGCGCAGATAGTCCGCGGTGTCGAAGGTCTCGGTCAGGGTGTCGGCCGCCTCCACCAGCGCCGCGGCCAGCCGGCCCTCCCTGGTCGTGTGGTGCATGACGGCCACCTTCCCCCTGCCCCTGGGCCGAGCGTCTACCCAACGTGGCGGGGCTGTAACAACCGGCCGACAACATCCGGGCGTTCTCGTGGGCGGCACGCCACGTATGTCACGATTGAGCCTTGGATCGGTACAGCCAAGGGGGAGTTGGATGTACGGCAGCCAGGGGACCCCGGTCCCCTTCGGCACGCGGGCGTCGGCACTGGTCCTGGGGGCGGCACTGCTCCTCGCGGGATGTTCCTCGGGAGGCGGGGACAAGAAGCCCGACACGGGAGCGAAGATCACCCAACAGCCCGGCGGCACCGACCCGATCTGGGTCAACCCGGACACCAACGCGGCCCGGCAGGTCGCCGCCTACGCCAAGGCAGGCAAGACCGCCGACGCCGAACAGATCAGGAAGATCGCCGAGCAGCCGACCGGCGAGTGGATCGGCCCGGAGAACCCGAAGGCGGAGGCGCAGGGCTTCACCGAGGCCGCCGACAAGTCCGGCCGCACCGCGCTCCTCGTCCTCTACAACATCCCGCACCGCGACTGCGGCCAGTACTCCCAGGGCGGCGCGGGCGACGGCGACGCCTACCGCGCCTGGATCGACGCCGTAGCCCAGGGCATCGCCGGCCGCTCCGCCACGGTGATCCTCGAACCGGACGCCCTGCTCCACCTGGTGGACGGCTGCACACCCGCCCAGTACCAGGACGAGCGCTACGACCTCCTGGACTACGCCATCACCAAGCTCAAGTCCCTCAAGCGGACGAAGGTCTACCTAGACGCCGGAAACGCGGGCTGGGGCCACCCCGACGAGATCTACCAGCCCCTCCAGCGAGCGGGCATCGCCAAGGCCGACGGCTTCGCGGTGAACGTCTCCAACTTCTACTCCACCGCGGACTCCATCACCTACGGCAAACAACTCTCGGCCAAGACCGACAACAAACACTTCGTCATCGACACCAGCCGCAACGGCAACGGACCGTATACGGCCGGCGACGAGGACGAGAACTGGTGCAACCCCCCAGGCAGGTCCCTCGGCGAAACCCCGACCACAAAGACAGCAAACCCCTTGGTGGACGCCTACTTGTGGATCAAACGCCCGGGCGAGTCGGACGGCGAGTGCAAGGGCGGCCCCAAGGCGGGCGATTGGTGGGCGAGTTATGCCTTGAAGCTGGCGCAAGCATCAACCCCCTAAGGGGCGCGGGGAACTGCGCGCCCAGCCCCCACGCACCCGCACCCAACCGACAACCCTCTACGGCACCTTGACCCACACAGCCTTACTCGGCGTCCCCTGATCGTCATCCACAAACAGCATGTACCACCCCGACTGCACCAGATTCTTGTCCTTCGGCACAGCCACCGTGATCTTGTTGCCCGCGGTCTTGAAGTCCAGCGCAATAGACCGCTGATCAACATCCGTGACATGCGTGGACGCACTGGGCCGAATCAACCGCACCTTCTTGATCGAAGAAGCATGCTGCGAGGTGAACGTCCCCGACGAACCCCGCGCAATCGACGCCGGCCCCCCGGACAGATCCGGCCGTGAATCCCGGTACAGATACGGCGGCGTATAGATCTCGATCCGCTGCTCGAAAACCCCCGGCTTCGTGTTCGCCTTGTCCGCGTACAACGAATTGGACCCGAAGAACATCACCCGCCCGTCCGGCAGCAGAATCGACCCGGAGTGATAGTTCCGCCCCACCAGTGGATCGGCCATCTCCTCGAACGTGTTCGTGTCCGGGTGATACAGCCGCGCCTGAAGGATGTCGGAGTCACTGCGCCCCCTATAGTCCTCCGACCCGCCCGACACCAGCACCGTGTCATCAGGCAGGATCGACGTCTGCGGATACCGAGTCCCCTTCTCCAGCGAGGGCCCGTCCACGAACTTGGGGTTGGCGTCCTTGAGATCGACCAGCCGGGTCTTGTTGGTCGACAACTTCGACTCACCGACACCCCCACCCCCGATCACCATGTACTTCTCGTCCTGCGCCGGAGCGAGCAGCACGGTCGCCGAGGTCTCCATCATGTTCGGATCGCTGAGCCCGGGAATCTTCGTGAACTGATTGGTGTCGACGTCCCAGATCCCGGGATCACGGCCCACGTTGGCGGGCCCGTAGCCCGCGTTGGACCCCGAGTAGAACAGCTTCCCGTTCTCCATCAGGAACAGCGCCGGATACGTGGGGAACTGCCGCTTCGTCTTCGTGTACGTCCACTTCTTCGTCGCCGGATCGAAGATCTCGTTCTTCCCCGGCACCAACTGCCCGATGTCGTCGAGCCCGGAGACGCTGAGCACCTTCCCGTCCGACAGCGTCGTCAGCGTGGGATACCAGCGCGCCTCGTTCATCGGATCGACCTTGATGTACTTCTCGGCGACCGGATCGAACTCGTACGCTTTCTTGATCCCCTCGAAGTCCCGTTTGTCGAGCCCGAACTTGTTCCCGATGCCGTAGGTGTTGCGCTCGTCGGCGCCGGTCAGCCCCTGGACGCGGTAGTTGTCCTGGGTGCCGGTCTCGTACTTGGTGCCCTCTTTGGGCGCCTCGACGACGACCCGGGCGTAACCGGGGTTGTTCCGCAGGAACTTGCCGGTCTTCTTGTCGAACACCTTGGTCGCGCGGGGGATGAGGACCGAGTCCGTGGAGACGAAGGACTTGCCGTTCGCCTTGCCGGTGAACTTGGTGCCCTGGGGCAGTGTCATCGGCTTGTCGGGGTTCTCGTTGTAGAGAATCATCACGCCCCCGGCCTTTTTCACATCGCCCTTGAGCTTCTCGTACTTCTGGGTGCCGCCCGCGATCAGCAGGTTGCCGTTGGCGAGTTGGGTGTGCCCGGTGCAGAACAGGTCGGCCGGGGTGGGCACCTTCTTGATGGTGCCCTTGACCGGATCCCAGATCCGGGTGTCGAACTTCTTCGCGTTGAAGTTGTCCTGGTTGTTGCCCGACCCGGCGATGAGCAGCACCTTGCCGGTGCGCAGCAGTGCCGCGTGGATGGTGTCCTGCCGGTACTCCTTGGGGAACTGGATGATGTCCCAGTGCCCGTTGTCGGCCTTGTACTCGGGCTTGTTGATGACGTACTGGTGGTATCTCTCGGTGCCGAATCTGTACAGCCAGGGCCCGTTCATCCCGGCCAGGGCGATGACGACCACCGTGCTGATCGCGAGTCGACGGGCACGGCGCCGGCCGGCTTCCTTCATTCCTTACGTCCCCCCAGTCCACCGAGCGCGATCTGCATCGTCTGCTCGCTGCCACCGCTGTTGCCGGCCGATGCCGCCCAACTGGGCTTCTGCTGAGGTACATGCGAGGCCGGCACCGGCTGCGGCGGCGGGACCGCGTCCTGCGGTTCGACCGGCAGGGCGGACGGCGGCTGCTTCTTCTCCTGGCGCAGCATGTAGCGCCAGGCGAGGATCGGTGACGCGGTGATCAGCAGGGCGAACGTCGCCCAGGTGATCATCGCCGGATGGGAGTGCCCGTTCTCGAACCCGGCCATCAGCGAGCCGCCGAAGATCAGGATGAAGAACCAGTGCACCCGGAACGTCCCGAACAGCGTGTCGGGGCTGGCCGAGTCGCCCTTGGGCGTGACGACGAACTTGCTCTTGCGGCGCAGTACGGCGTCCATGAGCGAGCGGGCGTATATCGGCGCCGACAGCGCCGACATCACCATGCCGGCGACCCCGCCCGACCCCTCCGGTTCGTGCGGGGAGACGTTGTGCCGCCGGTTCCAGATGTAGAGGCCGATCTGCAGCGCGGACGCGTTGCCGTAGAGCATCAGCCACATCGTCGGGTCGATGTTCACACCCGAGGCGCCCAGACCCAGGAACAGGGCGCAACTCAGCGCCGCCAGGATCCAGTTGAGGGCGGACATCGGGTAGAAGATGATCATCATGGTGTAGTTGAAGAGCTTGCCCGGAGGCATCGAGAAGAAGCCCTTCCAGTACTGCTTGAGGATCGTCTCGTACGTCCCCCGGGACCACCGGAGTTGCTGCGTGAAGAAGTCCGTCCAGGCGCTGGGCCCTTCACCGACCGCGAGCACGTCCGGTGTGTAGACCGACTTCCACTTCTTCCCGGTCGCCGGGTTCTTGGCCCGGTGCATCTCGAATCCCGTGGCCATGTCCTCGGTGATCGAGTCGTACAGCCCGCCGATCTGCTGAAGTGCCTTGATCCGTACGGCGTTCGACGTGCCGACGAACATCGGCGAGCCGTAGCGGTTGCCGGCCCGCTGGATCAGGGCGTGGAAGAGGAACTGCTGCGACTCGGCGGCCTTGGTGACCGGGGTGTCGTAATTGCCGTACACCTGGGGGCCGATGACGAAGCCGACGTCCGGGTCGCGGAAGAAACCGAGCATCCGTTCCAGGTAGTTGGGCAGCGGCACATGGTCGGTGTCGACGGAGGCGAAGTAGTCGTACTCGCCGCCGTGCGCCTCCAGCCAGGCGTTGTAGTTGCCGTGCTTGGTCTTCGCGCGGTTGGGCCCCTTGGGCCGGTTCCACTTCTCAATTCCCTTGCGGGTGAAGTGATGTACGCCGAGCCGCCCGCACACGGCCTTGACCTCGGGGTCGTCGCCCTCGTCCAGCAGCCACACATGCAGAAGCCCCCGGTGGCGCAGCCGTACGGCTGCCTCCAAGGTCTTCGTGACCATCTCCAGGGGCTCCTTGCCGGGCACGAACGTCGTGATGAACGCGACTCTCGTGCCGGTCTCGGGGACCACCGGGACCGGGTCGCGGGCGACCAGCGTGGCGTGCGCGTTGGACAGCACGTTCATGCAGCGGAAGAACTCGATCAGACCGATCGCGACCAGCATCACGATGTCCAGCGCGGGCAGGAAGTCGTAGGCGGGATAGTCGCGTTGGGTCCAGTGCTTGGGCTGCATCAGCCAGCCCAGCAGGATCAGGGAGAGCAGCGGCGCCGCACTCAGCATCAGTGCGGCGCGGACGCGGTGCGTCTCCTGAGACAGCAGCGACCGGTACTGGACCTTGTACGGCTTGTCCGGGTCGGGCTGTGTGAGGGGTCCCGCCAGGCGGCTGTAGTGCTCGTAGTCGTATCTCGGAAGTGTCTTCTTGATTCGGCGGAAGCTGCCGGTCCGGTGTCCCGGGACTCTTAGTTCGGTGGTTTGTGACGGGTCGAAGCCCTGTCGGGCGCCCGTCGGCGTCGACGTCATGAGTCATCCCCCCACACGCGGAAGCGCGCGTGTTTGTTTGTCTCGGCCGCCCGTCAGGGTCCCCCTCGACCCTCGACGGGCGTGTCAGTGGTGGCCACAGTCACCACACAGTCCACTCACAGAGACATGTGACTGCGACCGTCCGGTTGCGCGATGCCCCCTCCGACATCTGTTCCAGGGCGGGGCCCCTCCTCCCCGCGAAACCGCGCAACCGGTTCCGTACCCCCTCAACTGCCGTGTACCGACAGCATCTTCAAAACCAGGGTTCTACGGTGTTCATCTTGATCGCAAGACACGAAACGCGCTGTTTACCGGTCATACGCGTTCATTGGGGCGTGTGTGGGGATCATGTGGAGTCGTTGTGGACAGCCTTGTGCGCACGTTGTCGAAGTGTTCCCTTATGGCCTTCTCGGCGCGTTTCGCATCCCCGGACCGGACCGCGTCGAGGATCTCCCGGTGTTGGCGGCAGGTGACCTCGGGGTCCTGCGGGCCGGCCGCGAGATCGGTGTGGACGCGGTGGAAGGCGTCCCAGAAGGCTTCCAGGACCTCACTCAGCAGCGCGTTGTCCAGCCCCCGGTACAGGGTGGCGTGAAAGGCGCGGTCGGTGGCCGCGAGCCCGACCCCCTCGGCGGCCTCCCCCTCCATCTGCCGTACCAGCGCGTCGAGTTCGACGAGATCCCGCTCCGGCAGCCGCCCCGCGAGCCGGGCGACGAGCCCCGACTCCACCGCCTCCCGCAGTTCGAGCAGCTGCAGCAGACTGTCCTCGCCGCGGTAGTGCCCGACGACGGTACGGAACGCGAGGCCCTCGACCATCGGCGCGAGCGACATCGGGCCGACATACGTCCCGAACCCGTGCCGGATCTCGACGATCCCCATCGCCTGGAGGGCCTTGAGTGCCTCGCGCACCGAGTTCCGGCTCGCGCCGAGGAACACCATCAGCTCGGGCTCGGTCGGCAGCGGCGCCCCGGAGGGCAGCCGACGGTCGAGGATGAGCTTCTTGATCCGCTCCTGCAGGTCACGGGCTGCCATGGCGAGAGGGTATCCGGCCAAACGGGGGGAGAGCTGTGTTCCGCCCGCACGGATGTTCCGGCCGCCCGGTTGTCTCCGCCCATGCAAAAGGCCCCCCGCGGTGCGGAGGGCCTCCGGCATTGCGAGGGGCTTCGGGCGGCTCGGCTTTTCGGCCAGGGTGTCACCGCGGCGCCGGGGCAAGGGGGTGTGGGTGGCGGAGCCCCCGCCATGCGCGGCGAAGCCGTGCAAAAACGACGGTGGCGAGACGGTTCGCGTTTTCCGCGAACATGCCTCGCCATCGCTAGCGTGCGCCGCCAGGGACTCGAACCCCGGACCCGCTGATTAAGAGTCAGCTGCTCTAACCAACTGAGCTAGCGGCGCCTGCTGACCTGCACAACTCTACCGGATGCCCAGGGGTGCTCCTGACCACCCCCGGACGGGCCCCAGCGGGGCGCTGTACATCATTCGGACCGTCAACATGCGAGTCCGGAAGACAGTTGAGAAACTGGCGGACGTGCACGAGCGCGGATATTTCCACCTGGAGTGTGAGGGGCATCGCATGGAGACTCCGGTATTCGAGGAATTCGATCCCGCGAGCGATTGTGATTGCCCGGGATGCGTTCACCGGCGGCGCGCCCTGCCGCATTCCCCGACCGGCCGCACCGGCGGCCACCCCACCGCCCAGCGGGTTCTCGTGGTGGCCGCCGCCGCGTCCGCGACCCTCGCCGCCGGGCACGCCGTACCGGCCCTCGCCACCCCCCACACCCTCGCCCGCCCCGGCGTCCCCGCAGGTGACACGGGTGACGAACCCGCCACCCCGCAGGGCACCAAGGCCCCGCTGCACGGCCCGAGCGGGAAACCGGCGAAGCCGGCCGGTGCGGTCAAGGCGCCCGCGACCAACCGCGCCGAGATCATCAACCGGGCCAAGACCTGGATCGCGGCGCAGGTGCCGTACAGCATGAACGAATACTGGTCCGACGGTTACCGGCAGGACTGCTCCGGGTTCGTCTCCATGGCCTGGGGGCTGCCGGGGAACGAATGGACCGGCAGTCTCGACCAGTACGGGACGCGTATTTCCAAGGAGGAACTGCAGCCCGGCGACATTCTGCTGTTCCACAATCCGGAGAATCCCGAGAAGGGCTCCCACGTCGTCATTTTCGGCGGCTGGACCGACTACACGCACACCTACTACATCGCCCTGGAGGAGACCCCCTCGCACGCCCGGCGCCAGTCCACGCCGTACGCGTACTGGAGCCACTCCGCCAACTACGTCCCCTACCGCTACAGGGGCCTGACGGAGAGCGCGGGGGAGGTGACCCCGAAACCCGCGGTGCCCCCGGTGACGCCGGCCGGCGCGGTCACGCCGAAGACGTCGTACCCGGGAGCGGTGTATTTCGGCCCCGGGGCCAACAACAAGTACGTCGCCCAGCTCGGCACGATGCTCGTCGCCCGGGGTGCCGGCGCCTACTACACCGCGGGTCCCGGCCCGGCCTGGTCGGACGCGGACCGGCGGGCCACCCGGGCGTTCCAGCAGGCCCAGGGCTGGACCGGCGCGGACGCGGACGGCCTGCCGGGACCGCAGACCTGGGAACTGCTGATCACCGGCAAGGGCAGGAACATCGGCGGCGCGATCGTGGGAGCGGCGGGCCCGCCCGCCCCCGCCTCGCACGGCGTCCCCGGCTACCCGGGCCGGGGCATGTTCCGCCCCGGCGCCAACAACAAGTACGTCACCCAGCTCGGGAAGCAGCTCGTGAAGAAGGGGTTCGGCAAGTACTACACAACCGGTCCCGGTCCCCGCTGGGGCGAGCCGGACCGGCGCAACGTCGAGGCCTTCCAGCACGCCCAGGGCTGGCGGGGCGGCGCGGCGGACGGCTACCCGGGGCCGGAGACCTGGCGCCGGCTCTTTTCCTGACCACCTGTTACCACCCGTTGTGACGCATCTGGCGCGGAGGCTGGAGGCAACCGTGAGTACGACGACCACTTCACAGACGCCCGAGAACAACGAGGGGCCGCCCGAGGGACAGACCCGTCCCGCGCGGCTCATCCAGAACGAGGCGACCACCGAGATCCCCGTCCACCTGCTGTTCCGCGACGACCCGGACCCGGTGTCGGTGCCGCTCAGGCCCGCTGTCGTGGCCCGCCGGCAGGGCACCGGCGAACAGCCCCGCTTCCGTCGCCCGGTCCCGGCCAAGCCGCGCCCGGCACCGGAGGTCGACCCCGACCTGGTGGAGCGGCCGGCCCGGGTGC
>NZ_JAWOAI010000380.1:0-9934 GCF_033194735.1 Streptomyces sp. W16 | reverse complement strand
CCCGCTCCCCCGGCCGTACGTCCGCGACCGCGTGCACCGCCGCCCATGCCGTGCCCGCCGGTGAGAACCAACTGCACGCCAGGGCAGGGTCCGTGCCTTCCTCCACGGCCTCCGCGGCGGCGTCGGGCACCAGTGCATGGTCCGCCCAGCAGCCGTCGCGGCGCAGGCCGAGCCCCTTGCCGCCGAGCCGTACGAGAGCGCCCTCGGGGTGGGTGTCCGAGGCGAGGACGACCCCGCATCCGGTGGTGCCCGGTACGGCGGGCAGGTCGGGGAGGATGCCGAACTTCCCGTCCACCACGTTGAGATCGAGGTGGCCCACCTGGGCCGCCCGCATCCTTACGAGGGTGTGGCCGGGGCGGGGCTCCGGCATCGGGCGCTCCACCAGGCGGGGCAGCGAGCCGAAGCTCTCCAGGACCAGGGCGCGGGACTTACCGGTCGTCACAACTTCACTCCGTATCGACGCAGGACGCGGGACGCCACGATCCGCGGGACGCGGTCGGAGACGAACCCGAGGATTCCCAGGGTGATGATTCCGACGAAGACCCAGTCGATCCGCCCGTGGTTGCGGGACGTCCGGATCAGTGAGCCGAGTCCGACCTGGGAGGCGACGATCTCGGCGGAGACGATGGTCAGGAAGCTGTTGCCCATGGCGAGGCGTGCGCCGGTGACGATGTGCGGCACGGTCGAGTACCTCTGGGGTCGATGGGAGACCGCCGGCTTCGGCTGGTCGGTGGGGGCGGCACGGGATCTGGCGCACCGTAGAACGGCGGGTGTCGCTCGCGCATCGACGAAGGTCCGCTGAACGGGACGCGCAGGTGGGCCCCGGTCCCCCGGCCTGTTCACGGGGCCCGGTCTGCTCAGTGGACCGGGTCCCTTGGGCGGATCCCGTCGCCCGCCGCATGCTCGCCTCACAGCTCACCCGGCAGCAGGAGGACGCCCACGATGACGGTCGACGACTCTCCCGACACCCAGCCACCGGTCCGGGGCCGCCGCAGACCAACAGGTGAGCCCGGCCGCCAGGACTGGAAGTCGTGGCCCCACTACGACGCGGCGGGCGCGGGCTTCCGCGGCTACTGGTATCCGGTCACCTGGTCCAGCCAGATCACCGGCGATCCGCTGCCGTTCACGATCTGCGGCGAGAAGATCACGCTGATCCGGGACGGCGGCACAGCGTACGCGCTGCACAACCGCTGCCCGCACCGCGGCGTCCCGCTCTCCGAGGGCGACCAGCAGTTCCCCGGCACCATCAGCTGCCCGTACCACGGCTGGACCTTCGACCTGCCGACCGGCAAGCTCGCCGCGGTCATCACCGACGGCCCCGGCTGCCGGCTGACCGGCAAGGTCTCGGTGCGGACGTACCCGGTCGAGGAGCGCCTCGGCATGGTGTGGGTGTACATCCCCCTCGCCGACGAGGAACCGCACCCCATCGACTCGCAGTTGCCCGAGGAACTCGTCTCCAACGCCTTCGTGATGGGCGGCCGGATCGACCCGCGCAGCGGCAACTGGCGCTTCGCCTGCGAGAACGGCTTCGACGAGGGCCACGCCAAGTACCTTCACCGCACGGCACTTTGGCGACTCTTCAAGCCCATGCCGACCTGGAACATCACGCGGATCGTGCCCAAGGGCCGCTGGATCTTCCGGGTCCAGGACGAGGTGTACTGGGAGGCGGACTTCCCCGGTGTCGGCCGCTGGACCAACAAACGCTGGTGGAAGGCCCAGCCGCCGAAGGAGACCTTCAACATCGGCAACACGGGCAAGCCCGACAAGGTCAACCAGACGATCGAGGCCCAGGAGTTCCCCGGCTTCGCGTCCCTGTCGATGCCGGGCGTGCTGCGCATCGCGTACCCGAACTTCATCCACTACGAGTTCTACGTCCCCGTCGACCAGGACAACCACCGCTATGTCGGCGTGATGGTCAACTTCACCGAGGGCTGGGACACCCTGCGTTTCTACGCCAAGTACCTCGGGGCGATCCGGTGGTTGTTCCACGGCCAGTTCTCCGGCCAGGACGCCTGGATGGTCGACATCACCGACGCGCCGCCGGAGAAGCTCTACCGCCCCGACATCTCGCTGACCGCCTGGCGGAACCTCAGCGAGGAGGAGTACGGGAAGAAGCTCGCCGGTACGGGCACCGAAGGGAAGGAAGCCTGACCATGGGCCGCACACTGCTCACCCTGCTCGTCGGAGTCGGGATCGCGATCGGGCTCCCGCTCGCGAAAAAGCGCTTCGAGCGTACGACGATGACTCAGGTACACAGGATCAACCAGTGAACGCCGCGGGCGAGTTGACCGGTCTGGACGACAAGCGGGCCGCCTGGGTCGCCGACGCCTGGCGACATGTCACCGCCGACCGGCTGCGCGACCTGATCACCGGGCTCGTCGACATCCAGTCCCCGACCGGCGACGAGGGCCCGCTCGCCGCGCACATCGCCGACACCCTCACGACGGCAGGCTGTCCGGCCCGAGTTCAGCGGCTGGACGACCGGCAGGCCAACGCCTGGGCCCGGCTCTCCGGCGACGGCACCGGCCCCGACCTGATGCTCTACGCGCCGATCGACACCCTGACGGTGGGCGAGGAGAGCGAGGATCTCCCGTGGATCGGGCCGGAGTTGCGGGACGACATGCGTCCGCGCGCCACCGTCCACGACGATCTCGTCGTCGGCCTCGGCGCCTCCAACCCGAAGGGCCACGCCGCCTGCGTGATGATGGCCGCCGAGGCGATCGCGCTGGCCGGCGTCCCGCTCACCGGCGACCTGGTCGCGGCCTTCGGCGCCGGCGGCATGCCCACCAACGCGCGACCGGGCTCCACCCGCCTCAACTCCGGCCAGGGCGTGGGCTGTTCGTTCCTCCTGGAACAGGGCGTGTGGACCGACTACGCACTGATCGCCAAGCCCGGCTGGACGGTGTCCTGGGACGAGGTCGGCCTCGTCTGGTTCGAGGTGACGGTCCATGGCACGCACACCTACGTCGGCTCCCGCCACCGCCTCCCCTACGACAACCCCGTCGCGCGCGCCGGTGAGGTGACCCGGCATCTGGAGGAGTGGTTCGTCGAGTACGCCGAACGGCACACCTCCGGCACGGTCACACCGCAGGGCATCGTCTCCTCGATACAAGGGGGTTGGCCCCGGATGGCGGCGGTGACACCGGCCTCCTGCACCCTGATGGTGGACCTGCGGATCGGCCCGGACACGACGCCGATGCAGGCGAAGCGGGAGTTCATGGCGGCCATCGGCGCGCTCCGTGACAAGAACATCGACGTCAGCGCAGAGATGGTGCTGGCCATCCCCGGCACCAGTACCGACCCGGAGAGCTGGATCTGCCGTAGTGCGACGGCGAGTTGGGCCGCCTTCGAGGGGCGGGAGCACGAGGTGATCCGGGGCAACAGCGGTGCCACCGACGCCAACATCCTGCGCGGGCGCGGCATCCCGACCGTACGGGTCGGCATGCCGAAGGTCACCGACTCCCCATTCGACATCGACTTCGCGCGGGGCATGAACACGGTCTCCGTGCGGGCCATGGAGAAGCTGACGCGCCATCTGATCCGTACGGCGGTCGACACGGTGACCCGGTCCCGCGCCGAGGTGGAAGGGAAAACGGCATGACGGAGATCGTCCTGGGCGTGGGCGCCTCGCACAGCACGCTGATGAACACCCATTGGGATGAGACCTTCCACAAGGACCGGGCGGAGCGGTTCCGCGACGCGCTGACCGAGGCCCGGGAGGCACTGCTCGCGGCCCGCCCCGACACGGTGATCCTGGTGGGCTCCAATCACTTCCGGGGTTTCTGGCTGGACCTGATCCCGAGCTTCACGATCGGCGTCGGCGAGTGCGTCGCGAGCGGCGAGTCGGGCACCCCGAAGGGACCCCAGCCGGTCGACGTCCCGCTGGCCCGGCACCTGGCCAACTCCCTTGTGGAGAGCGGCGGTTTCGACCCGGCGTTCTCGGCCAGGCTGCAGATCGACCACGGCCAGTCGCACGCCATCCAGTACCTCTTCGAGGACATGGACGTGGAGATCGTGCCGATCGTCGTGAACGTCTTCGCCCCGCCCTTGCCCACCCTGACCCGCTGCGAGGAACTGGGCCGGGCGATCCGGGAAGCCGTCCTCTCCTTCCCCGGCGACCGGCGGGTCGCGGTGGTCGGCTCGGGCGGGCTCTCGCACCGGCTGCCCTGGCCTGACTGGCGCGAACCGCACGGCGACGACGAGGAGTTCATGGTCGGCGCCTGGCTGAACGGCCGGGACAACTGGCAGGACTACGACGTCCGGCGCCGCGAGATCATCCGCGCCGCCGAGGCCGCGCTCAACCCGGAGTTTGACGACGAGTTCCTTTCCCTGGTCGAGCGGGGCGAGATCCGGCGGATCACGGCGTACAGCACCGAGGAGTTGGAGAAGGTCGCCGGCAACGGGGCGCAGGAGCTGCGCACCTGGCTGCTGATGTCGGCGGTGCTCGACCACGTGCCCGGCCGCCGGCTGGCCTACGAACCGATGCCCGAGTGGCTCACCGGGATGGCCGTGGCCGTCCTCGATCCCCAACAAGCAGACACCGAAAGGCAGTCATGAGTATCTGGACCGAACTGTCGGGCATCGACTACCGGCACGCATACGTCGAGACCGGCGATGTCACCACCCGCGCCCTGCAAGCCGGTCCGGAGGACGGCGAGCACGTGGTGTTCCTGCACGGCACGACGGGCCACCTGGAGGCGTTCGTCCGCAACATCCCGGCGCACGCCGAGGCCGGCTACCGCTGCCACGCCATCGACATGCTCGGCCACGGCTACACCGGCAAGCCCGACCGTCCCGGTGAAATCCCGGCGTACGTGGACCACTTGATGGCGTACCTCGACGCGGTGGGTGCCGAACGCGCGCACCTGGTCGGCGAGTCGCTGGGCGGCTGGGTGGGGTCATGGGCCGCGAGCGAGTACCCGGACCGGGTCGCCTCCCTCCAGCTGCTGTGCATGGGCGGCACGAAGATCAACCCGGCGGTGATGGAACGGCTCAAGACGTCCACCCGCGCCGCGGCCATGGAGCCGGAGATCTCCTACACCCGCGACCGGCTGGCCCTGCTGTGGGCCGAGTGGGACGAGGACCTGGGCGAGGAGCTGACCCAGGTGCGCTACGAGATCTACCACCACCCCGACTTCCAGCGGAACCTGCACAACCTGCTCGCCCTCCAGGAGGTCGAGGCCCGTGAGCGGAATCTGCTGCGCCCCGACCGCATGGCGCGGATCAAGGCTCCG
The DNA here is from genome assembly GCF_033194735.1 of Streptomyces sp. W16. Lineage (NCBI taxonomy): Bacteria > Bacillati > Actinomycetota > Actinomycetes > Kitasatosporales > Streptomycetaceae > Streptomyces > Streptomyces sp. W16. The sequence goes on along the minus strand of NZ_JAWOAI010000380.1, from coordinate 4,700 downwards.
ACGCTGGTGGTGTGGGGCAACAAGAACCCGCTCGGGGACGTTCCGGAGGCCGAGGCGATCGCCGCCGCGATTCCCGGGGCCCGGCTTGAGGTCTTCACCGAATGCGGACATTGGCCGCAACATGAGAAGGCCACGCTGTACAACCCGCTGAGTCTCGCGTTCCTCGCCGAGTCGTCGTCCGGTCACTGATCGTGAGATTCCAGCCGTAACCCCTGATCGTGAGGTGTCTGCCATGACCGTCGTCCCGATCACCCGCGCCGTGGCCCCTTTTCCCCCGCCTCCCGCGACCGGGCAGTCCCTGGGACCGGACTCGATGAACTCCGTCCTCGGCAAGGTGCGGCCCATCCTGGAGGCGTTCACCGTCGACGACGAGTCGCTCTCCCTCGCGGATCTCGTGCGCCGCACAGGCGTCGCGAAGGCCACCGTGCACCGGCTCTGCCAGGAGCTGGTGGTGTGGGGGCTGCTGGAGCGGGCGGGCTGCGACTACCGGCTCGGGCTCAGGCTCTTCGAGATCGGGCAGCGGGTGCACCGGCAGCGGATCCTGCGCGAGGTGGCCCAGCCGTACATGGAGGATCTGCTGCTGGCCACCCAGGAGACCATCCACTTCGCGATCCACGACGGCCTGGATGTCGTCTATCTGGAGAAGATCCTGCCGCACCGGGGCCTGAGCGAGGAGTCCCGGGTGGCGGGGCGGCTCCCCCTCTACTGCACGGCCACCGGCAAGGCGATCCTGGCCTTCTCCCCCGCCGCACTGTTCGGCGAGGTGGTCAGGAACGGGCTGAAACCGTTCACCCGGCACACGATCACCTCGCCGGGGCGGCTGCGCGGTCAGGTGGAACGCATCCGGGAGGAGGGCCTCGCGACCGAGGCCGAGGAGGTCAGACTCGGCTACATGAGCATGGCGGTGCCGGTCTTCGGGCGGCAGAACACACTCGCCGGCGCCCTGTCGATCACCGCGCCGACCTACCGGGTGGACGCCGCCGCGCACGCGAGCGCGCTGCGCACCGCGGGTCTGGGCATCGGCCGGGCGCTGCGGTCGGCCCTGTGAACGCCCTGGACGAGGTGCTGGCCCGGGCCCAAAGGCTCGTCGGCCGCTGGGAGGACGAGGACTGCGGCACGGTGACCGTCAAGGACTTCTGCCGGTACGCCGCCGCGCTCAACGACGCCGACTACATCCGCCGAGCCCGCGAACAGGACGCGGCGGGCGCCCCGGTCGAGGCTCCGGCCCTGTTCCTCGCGGCCACCATGAGCTGGGAAGACGGGCCGCCCGAAGGGGAGTTGAGGCCGGACGGGCTGGCGGCCCGGGAGTCGCCGTGCACCATGGGCCTGCCGGTCCGCCAGGTGCACGGCGGTCAGACCGTACGGCTGCTGCGGGCCCCGGTCGCGGGCAGCCGGGTCACCGCTTCCCGCGCGCTCACCTCCGCCGCACGCAAACAGGGCCGCGCCGGCCCGTTCGTACTGCTCGGTCTCACCACCCGCTTCACGACGGCGGACGGCACCGAACTGACCGCCGTGGACGAGACGATCGTCGTCCAGGAGGCCCTCGACTCTGCGGGAGCCACATGAACACGCCGGTCGCCGGGGACAGTTGCCCACCGCAGCAATACACGCACAGCACGGTCCAGCTGTTCCGCTTCAGCGCCGTGTCCTGGAACTCCCACCGCATCCACTACGACGCCGAGTTCGCGGCCTCCGAGGGCTTCGAGGACGTCGTCGTACAGTCCACCCTGCACGGCGAGACCCTCACCCGGCACGCGCTGGCGTGGGCCGGGCCGAACTCCCGTCTGGAGACGGTGAGTTGGCGCAACCGTACGACCGCCGTGGCCGGTGAACCCCTCACCTGGACCGCGACCGTGCGCGCGGTGGAGGGCGCCCGGGTCTCCCTGGACGTGGCCCTCGTCAAGGCCGACGGCACCCCGTGCGTGACGGGAACCGTCGAACTCGCCCTCTCCTGACCGGCGTCCCGTCAGCCGGACCGGTTCCGTTGGGCGCAGAGCGGGCCGTTCCTACGCTCCTGAACCATGAGCGTTCACCTTGCCGAGCCGGTCGAGTCACCGGTGATCGAGACCGACATCCTGATCATCGGCGCCGGCCCTTCCGGCCTCTACGGCGCCTACTACGCGGGCTTCCGCGGACTGCGCGTCACGGTCATGGACGTACTGCCCCAGTGCGGCGGCCAGATCAGCGCCATGTACCCGGAGAAGCCCATCTTCGACATCGCCGGGTTCCCCTCGGTGCGCGGTCGCGACCTGGTCGACAGCCTGGTCGCGCAGGCCGCGCCGTACGACGTCCGCTATCTCCTCGGGGAGCGGGCGGTGGACCTGGCACACGGGCCCGACCTGCACCCCGTCGTCCGTACCGACCGTGGAACCGTCGTACGGGCGGGGGCAGTTGTCATCACCGGTGGGGTCGGGACGTTCACGCCCAGGCCGCTGCCGGCGGGCGAGGGGTATCTCGGGCGCGGGCAGGTCTACTTCGTGCCGAACCCGGCCGACCACACCGACCACGACGTGGTCGTCGTCGGCGGTGGTGACAGCGCCTTCGACTGGGCGGCGCTGCTCGCCCCGATCGCGAGGTCCGTCACCCTCGTCCACCGCAACGCCCGCTTCCGCGCGCACGCGGCGAGCGTGGAGAAGGTGCGCGCCCTCGGCATCGAGATCATCACCGACTCCGAAGTGAGCGCGCTGCACGGCGACTTGGGGGTCGAACGGGTCGAGGTACGGCACCGGGTGGCGAAGACGACCCGGCTGCTGCCCGCCCGGACCGTCGTCGCCGCCCTCGGCTTCCTCGCCGACCTGGGGCCGCTCCAGAACTGGGGGCTGGAACTGGAGGCCCGGCGGATCGTCGTCGACACCCGGATGGCCACCAATCTGCCCCGCGTGTTCGCCGCCGGCGACATCACCGACTACCCGGGCAAGGTCCGGCTGATCTCGGTCGGCTTCGGCGAGGCCGCCACCGCCGTGAACAACGCGGCCACCGTCATCGACCCGGAGGCAGCGCTGTTCCCCGGGCATTCCACCGAGAAGGAGAGCTAGTCATGGCCTACGTCATCGGATCGGCCTGCGTCGACATCATGGACCGGTCCTGCATGGAGGAGTGCCCGGTCGACTGCATCTACGAGGGCGAGCGCAAGCTCTACATCAACCCGGTGGAGTGCATCGACTGCGGCGCCTGCGAGCCGGCCTGCCCCGAGCAGGCGATCACCGTCGACCGGCTCGCCGACCCGGAACACCGGACCGACAACCGCCGCTTCTTCGAGGAGCCCCTGTCCGGCCGTACGACCCCGCTCGGCACTCCCGGCGGGGCGACCGCGCTGGGACCGGTGGGTGCCGACACGGCGTTCGTGAGCTCGCTGTGAGCCACCGCGGGTGGCGCAAATCTGCGCTTCCAGAGGTGGCGCATTCCTGCGTGTCCCGCGTGAATTCCAAGCGAAAGCTGCACCGCAACACGGCCACATCACAGCCGACCCACACTCCTCCTTACCAGTCCCACGGAGAGGAGTGAACACGGTCCCATGACGGAGCGAACAGTCCTGGCGGGAATGACGTTGGTCGACGGCACGGGAGGTGCCGCACGGACCGACATGGCCGTGGTGATCGACGGTGCCGTGATCGCCGAGGTGGGTGCCGCCGACACGGTGGCGACGCGCCCGTCGGACACGGTGTACGACCTGCGGGGGACGACCCTGCTGCCCGGACTCATCGACTGCCATGTGCATCTGCGGTCCAACGCGGGGGCCCGGCCGCAGGACGTGCAGCTGTGGAACATGCTGACCTCGACGGAGGAACAGACCCTGCATGCCGCGGCCAACGCCCGTGAGGCGCTGCGGTCGGGTTTCACCACGGTCCGGGACACCGCGGGCTCGCTGCCCGAGGTGGCCGTCAAGCACGTCATGGACGAGCACGTCCTCGACGGGGCGCGGGTCGTCGCGTCGGGGCTCGTGGGCATGACGGCGGGGCACGGCGACATGTTCTGTCCGGCCACTCTCGACGAGAAGCGGATGTGGCCGCCGGCGGACGGCGCCGACGAGTGCCGCAAGCGGGTCCGGCAGTACGCCCGGATGGGCGTGGACCTGATCAAGATCTGCACCAGCGGGGGCACTCTCTCCGTCGGCGACAAGACCGGCTGGCGCAACTACACGGACGCCGAGATCGACGCGATCGTCGACGAGGCGCACGCCCTGGACCTGCGGGTCGCGGCCCACGCGCACACCCGGGCCGGGATCACGGCCGCGCTGGTCGCCGGGGTGGACACGCTGGAGCACGGCTCCGACCTCGACGAGGACCTCGTGGAGCTGATGCTCGGGCAGGGCACGTTCCTGTGCCCGACCCTGTCGATCAGCGAGTTCATGACGGAGCACGGGTCCGAGCGCGGACTGGTCGCCGAGCAACTGGACAAGGCGGAGGCGCTGCGCGAGCGCCGGCTCACGTCGGTGCGCCGGGCCCATCGGGCCGGGGTGCGGATCATCGCGGGCAGCGACTCCTCCAACACGATGCGTTTCGGGAACCACGCCCGCGAACTGGAGCTGCTGCACGAGCAGATCGGCATGACGCCGGCGGAGGTCCTGGTCGCGGCGACCTCCGCCGCCGCCGAGGCCCTCGGTCTCGGTGCCCGGACAGGCACGGTCGCGCCGGGCATGTGGGCGGACCTGCTGCTGGTGGACGGCGACCCGCTCGCCGACCTGAGCGTGCTCGCCGACC
>NZ_JAWOAI010000379.1:0-10008 GCF_033194735.1 Streptomyces sp. W16 | reverse complement strand
CGGCCGCCGCGCCGGTGCCGAGGCCGGCGCCCGCGACGCTGAGGGTGATCTGCACGATGAGGTGCGAGGAGGAGTGCCAGACGTCGCCGAGCGCCAACTCGCCGAGCCTGCCCGGCATCAGCAGCAGCGCCGAGCCCCAGAGCAGCGCTCCGGTGGCCTGTCCTCCGCCGAGGAGGAGGCAGAACCTGCCGAGTCGTTGCGGGGCCTGTCGCAGGACGCGTGCCGCCTCGGGGACGGTGACCAGCGAGAGCCCCATCAGTACGGCGAGGAAGGGGCCGAGGAGGAGTTCGGCGCCGCGCACCGCGCCCACCGCGCTCACTCCGACGATCGCGCCGAGGCCGTACGCCCGGAGCTGGCTCGCGCCGCTGAGGCTGACGTTCTCGACCAGGTACCGGTAGCCGAGATCGCGCTGTTCGCGCAGCCATCCGCGGGCCTGTGCCGTCCTGGGCCGGATGCCGGACTGGATACAGCCGTAGGCCGCCGCCACCGTGGCGGACGCGCCCCAGGCGAGCACGAAGGCGGCCACGGTGTCGACATGGGCCGCCACCACCATGGCGGGGATGAGCGCGATGCCCCACACGATGTCGTTGACGAACGCCTTCCGCCCGTTGCCCGCGGCGAAGAACGAGAACCGCCAGGCGTCCTGGAGCAGCAGCCCCGGCATCATGAGACCGAGGGCGGCGAACGCGGGCCCGACCCTGCCGCCGAGGCCGAGTCCGGCCGCCAGGCAGAGCACGCCGAGGGCCGTGCCGACGCAGAGCGCGGTACCCGTCGAGCGGGCCACCGCCCCGCGCCAGGACGGCTCCGGCACTCCGCTGAAGCGGACCACGAGCGGGTCGGTGGCCAGGCCGCGGGAGACGTTGAGCACCACGCCGTAGGTCACCCAGGCGAGGCTGAACACGCCGAACGCGGTCACCCCCAGCGAGCGGGCCACATAGATGCCCACCGCGAAGTTGCTGATGCTGGAGGCCGCCTGGTCGGCCAGTCCCCAGGAGAGCCGGCCGACGAGGGCCCGCTTGGCGGACCGGGCCGGTCTCGCCGTGGTCTGCGGATTCTCCCCGTCGGTGGTCATCGGCGTCATGTCTTGATCAGTCCGGCCTCGTGCAGGGCATCGGCCGCGCCGACGACGGTGTCGAACGGCAGCCCGGACCGCTCGGCGACGTCCAGCAGACTGTGCTCGCCGTCGGAGAGGTTGAGCACCCAGAGCATGGCCATCTGGGCCTGCTTGGTGTCACTGCGTCCGCCGAGCGCGTCGTACAGCCCGCGCCGGCCCAGCTGGGGTTCGCCGTAAGGGCTGAGGTTGAGGTACCGCCGGTTGCGGTCGAGAACGGTGAACGCCTCGCGGCAGACGGCGAGGGTGTCGGCCATCGCCTCCCGGGAGACGAAGTCCGGGTTGTCCGCCGAGGTGTGGTACTCGGGGTACCCGGCGTACGGGGTCCGGCTGAGCGACCCGACGCCGAGGTTGAACCCGGGTGAGCAGTACTGCCGCTCGTCGTAGCCGTACGGCGTGAACTCGTTGATGTGGTGCGGTCGTTCGGAGGCGGTAAGCACGTGCCGCAGCACTCGGTCGATCTCCGCGTCACCGCGCCTGCTCTGTTTGTACGTCAGTTGGCCCGAGTCGCCGGCGCAGGCGAGCACAAGGCCGTGCTTGACCCGCTCGATCCGCTCCGCGTTGCGGGCCAGCCAGGTGATCGCCCCGATGGTGCCGGGCGCGTAGATGAACCGGTAGGTGTAGTACGGCGTTTCCCGTGCCAGCGCGCGGGCCAGGAATGTGGCCACCGCGATGCCGGCCAGGTTGTCGTTGGCCAGCGACGGGTGGCAGGTGTGGCAGGAGACGATGACCTCGTCGGCGACCTGTCCGGGGACCACATGCTCGGCGTAGGTGAGGTGGCCGTCCGCGAGGGTGGAGTCGACGCGCACCTCGTACTCGCCGTCGGGCAGCGCGTCCAGGGTGTCCTGGGCCAGGCAGAATCCCCAGTCCGGTTTGTAGTAACTCGTGCGGTACGGCACCCATTTCGGGTGGTCCGGCAGCGTGTGCAGGTGTTCGCGCAGCTCGGTGAGCGGCATGGTCCGCGACACCGGGACGCTGTAGCCGAGCACGTGCAGGCTGGACGCGGCGAAGTCGACGACCCGCCGGCCGGTGGCGTCGGCGATGTACGCGTCCCGGATGTTCCACTCCTGCGGAACCGTCCAGTCGAGCACCTGCGTCCCGGTCGGGACCTCGTGCACCTGCAGCGGGACGTACTCGCCGACGATGTCCAGGGTGGCGCGCACACCGTCGCCGGTGATGCTCCGGCACAGCGGGTACAGCCGCTCCACCAGCTCGTGCATCTCCTCGCCGACCGCTGTCATCGGCGCCACCGCAGGGTGTCGTCGACGGTGCCGGCCTCGGAGGCCGCCTTGAGCACGGCGAGGCGGGTGAAGCGCTGCTCGAAGGCCTCACGGGTCAGCCCGAACTTCCGGTAGGCGTCGGCGAGTTCGAGCGCGCCCCGCTTCACCGTCCACTCGCAGTCGAAGTCGGGGATCGCGGCGCGGAAGCGGGAGAAGTCCACTCGGTAGGACCGGGGGTCGGCGCCGTTCTCACCGGTGATCACCACCTTCGCGCCGGGCACCGCCTCGGCGACCTGCTCGGCGATCTCGGCGACCGTGACGTTGTTGATCTCGCTACCGATGTTGAACGCCCGGTCGTGGACCGCCTCGCGCGGCGCGGTCAGCGCGGCCGTGAAGGCGCGGGCGATGTCGGCGGCGTGCACCAGCGGGCGCCAGGGGGTGCCGTCGGAGAGGACCAGCACCTCGCCGGAAAGGAGCGCGTGGCCGACCAGGTTGTTCAGCACGATGTCGGCGCGCAGCCGGGGCGAGTAGCCGAAGGCGGTGGCGTTGCGCATGAACACCGGAGTGAAGTCGTCATCGGCCAGCGCGTGTACGTCGTCCTCGACCCGCACCTTCGACTCCGCGTACGGCGTCACCGGGCGCAGCGGGGCGTCCTCGGTCACCAGGCCCTCTCCGCCCGAGGCGCCGTAGACGGAGCAGGTCGACGCGTACAGGAAGCGCCGAACTCCGGCGTCACGGGCCAGTTTTGCCAGTCGTACGGACGCGTGGTGGTTGATGTCGTAGGTGAGTTCCGGCGCCAGCGAGCCGAGCGGGTCGTTGGACAGTGCGGCCAGGTGGATCACCGCGTCCACCCCGGCCACGTGCTCGGCGGTGATGTCGCGCAGGTCCACCCGCACCCCGGGCGGGTCGGCGGGCTGCGGACCGAGGACGGAGTCGGCGAACAGGCCGGCGTCGAGGCCGACGACCTCGTGTCCGGCGGCGGTGAGGACGGGTGCCATCACGGTGCCCAGATAGCCCTGGTGTCCGGTCAGTAGTACGCGCAAGGTGTTCAACCCCCCAGGTTGAGCGTGAGTTTGGTGACGGCGAAGGCCTCGGCGTAGCGCGCGTGGCATTCGATACCGCGGATCCGGGCGAGGCCGAGGAAGGCCTCCCGGTCGTACCAGGGCCGGTGCCGCTGCGAGGGGTAGTGCTCCTGCAGCAGTCGGACCTTCTGTTCGGCGGTCTCCGTCTCCAGCGGCTGGTACGCCGCCGGTCGGCCGAGGTCGCCGTCCCACTTGACGATCTCGTAGCCGAGCACGAGGTGGTCGCGGAACGCGGTGGTGATCAGCTTGGCCAGGCCGCGGTGGTCCTGGTGGGCGTCGTCGGTGCGCGGCGCGAGGACCAGTTCGGGCTCCGTCTGTGCGCGGAGTTCCTCGACGGCGGCCTTGGCCTCCTCCCAGTGCGCGGGCAGCCGGCCGTCCGGCAGTTTGTGCACGGTCAGCCGCAGGTCGGCGCCCGGGCAGAAGGCGGTGAGCGCGGCCTGTTCCTCCTGCTCGCGCTCGCTGCCGCCGCCGGAGAGCACCAGCGCGTCGACGCGGAGGCCCGGGCGTGCCTGACAGAGCGTCAGCAGGGTGCCGCCGGCGCCGATGGCGATGTCGTCGCAGTGGGCGCCCACGACGACGATCCGGTCGAGCCGGCCGGCTCCGAGCCTGATCACGCACGCACCTCCGCGCTGTCCCGCTCCCACACGGCCCACGGGCGGTGGCCCCGCGTGTAGGCCTCGTCGAGCGCGGCCCGCTCCTTCACGGTGTCCGTCGGCTTCCAGAAGCCGCGGTGCTGATGCGCCACCAGCCGTGCCCGCTTGGCCAGTTGGGCGCAGCCGTCGGCGACCAGGTCACCGTTCTCCGGTATGTGGTCGAAGACCTCCTGGCGGAGCACGAAGTAGCCGCCGTTCTCCCACAGCGGCATGTCGCTCACCGCGGTGATGCCGCCCACCAGACCGTCCTCGCCCAACTCCACACAGTGGAACGACGATTGGGGCGGGACCACCATCATCGACGCGCCGGCGTCGCGCTGGGCGAACCGGTCGATCATCTCCGGCAGCGGGGCGTCGGTGAGCACGTCGGCGTAGTTGGCGAGGAACATCTCGTCGCCGTCCAGGTGGTGGCGCACCCGGCGCAGCCGCTCCCCGATGGGAGACTCGATGCCGGTCTGCGCGAACGTGATCGTCCAGTCGGCGATGTCGGTGGAGAGCAACTCGGTCTGCCCGCCCCGCAGTACGAAGTCGTTGGAGGCGGTCTCCTCGTAGTTGAGGAAGAAGTTCTTGATGTGGTGGGCGCCGTAGCCGAGGCACAGGATGAACTCCTTGTGCCCGAAGTGCGCGTAGTAGCGCATGACGTGCCAGATCAGGGGTCTGGGCCCGACCATCGCCATGGGCTTGGGGACGTCGTCGGAGGTTCCGTTGCGCATGCGCATCCCGTAACCGCCGCAGAACAGGACGACCTTCATGCTGTGACCTCTTTCGACTGCGCCGCCTCGACGATGCTGAGTTCCGGGATGGGGAAGACGAGCCGGCCGCCCCACTCGTGCACGAAGGACAACTGCTCGACCAGCTCGGTCCGCAGGTTCCACGGGAGGACGAGGACGTAGTCCGGCTTGTCGGCCGCTATCTGCTCGGGCGGCAGGATCGGGATGCGGGTGCCGGGGGTGAACCGGCCGTGCTTGTACGGGTTGCGGTCGACCGTGTAGGCGAGCAGGTCGGGGCGGATGCCGCAGTGGTTGAGCAGGGTGTTGCCCTTGCCCGGAGCGCCGTAGCCGACGACGGTCTCGCCGCGCTCGGCCGCGTCGATGAGGAACCGGAGCAGGTCCCGGCGCACCTTGGCGACCCGGGCGGAGAACTCGGTGTACCCGGCCAACTCCTGCAGCCCGGCGGCCTTTTCCCGGGCCAGTACGTCGGCCACCCGCTGCGAGGGCTCCCCCGCCACCTCGGCCGGCCGGGACCACAGCCGGATGGAGCCGCCGTGCGTGGGCAGCAACTCGACGTCCACGAGCGTGAGTCCGCCGCTGGCGAGGGCCCGGATCGCGGACGCGACCGTGTAGTACTGGAAGTGCTCGTGGTAGATCGTGTCGTACTGGTTCTCCTCGATCAGGGTCAGCAGGTGCTGCACCTCGATGGAGACCCAGCCGTCGTCGGCGACCAGGGCGCGCAGCCCCTGGGTGAACCCGACCACGTCCGGGATGTGCGCGTACACGTTGTTGGCCACGACCAGGTCCGCCGGGCCGTGCTCGGCACGGACCGCGGAGCCGGTCTCGGGGCTCAGGAAGTCCGTGAACGTGGGCACACCCGCCTCCCGCGCCGCGGCACCGACGTTCACCGAGGGCTCGATGCCCAGGCAGCGGATCCCCCGGTCCACCACGTGCCGCAGCAGGTAGCCGTCGTTGCTCGCGACCTCGACCACGAAGGCGTCGGAGCCGAGGCCGAGGCGGTCCACCGCGCCGTCGACGAAGGTGCGCGCGTGCTCCACCCAGGAGGTCGAGAACGAGGAGAAGTACGCGTACTCCTTGAACGTCTCCTCCGGCGTGATCAGCGGCGGTATCTGCGCCAGCCAGCAGTCGGTGCAGACCCGCAGATGCAGCGGGTACGCCGGTTCCGGCAGGTCCAGTTGGTCCGCGGCGAGAAAGCTCTCACACGGCGGTGTCGCCCCAAGGTCGACGACGCTCGCCATCGCTTCCGAGCCGCAGAGTCGGCATCGTGTCATGTGCTGTCCCCATCCCCCCTGCTCGCGTGGGTGTCCCCACCGCGAGCCTGTGCTGACCGTCCCGCGATCGCGGTGCGGTACTCCTCCAGCAGGCGCTCCAGGCCGACGGCCGGGCTGAATCCCTGCTCGTAGCGGCGCCGGGCCGCCTCGCCCATCTCCCGGTTGCGGTCCGGGTCGGCCGCGATCCGGCGGATGCCGGACGCGAGCGAGGCAGCGTCGCCCGGCTGGTGCAGCAGCCCGGTGACGCCGTCCTCGACGAGTTCGACGAAGGCGCCGTGAGCGGCGGCGACGGTCGGCACCCCGGCCGCCATCGCCTCCACGACCACCAGGCCGAACGCCTCCAGCCAGGTCGAGGGCGCGATCACGGCGACGGACCGTGCGATGGCCTTGCGGCACTCCGCCGGGTCCAGCAGGCCGACGTAGCGCACGTCGTCCCGGCCGGCCGCCCAGGCGGTCACCTCTTTCTCCAGCGGCCCGGTGCCGGCGATCACGAGCGGGACGCCCACACCTCCGCTCGCCGCGACCTCGTCCCACGCGGCCATGAGCAGCCGTACGCCCTTGGCCTCCGCGAGCCGGCCGAGATAGAGCAGCTGCTCTCCCCCGCCGTCCCGGCGGACGTCGGGTTCCGGGACGAAGTTGTGCTTCACCGCGAGGCGTTCGGCAGGCATCCCGGAGCTCACCAGGACGTCGCGCTGCGCGGCGGAGATGCAGAGGAAGCGCTCCACGCCGGTCCACCACCGCCGCCGGTTGACCGACAGGCTGACCGCGAGCGGCACGGTCGCGAGGCGGGAGTTGCGGTAGCAGCCGTGCCGGACGGCGGGCAGCGGCGTCGAGCCGACGCACTCGGTGCACGGCCGGCCGTCCCGCTGGAGTGTGCCGGGCGGGCAGACCTGGGTGTAGTTGTGCAGCGTGGCGACGGCGGGCACTCCGGCGTCGGCGCAGGCGGCGAGGACCGCGGGCGACAGGAGCGGGAACACGTTGTGGACGTGCACCACGTCCGGCCGCTCGGCGCGCAGCTTGGCTGCGAGTTCCGTGCGCACGGCCGGGTTCCACGGCACCAGGAGCGGCACCGCGACCTTGCCGAGGAGGGAGCGGCCACCGATGTCGTCGCTGCGCCGCTCGAACACCTCGACCCGGTGGCCGGCCGCACGCAGCAGCTCCACCTCCTGGTCGACGACCTTGTTCTCCCCGCTCGGCTGTGCCGAGTTGTAGCGGTTGTGCACCACGAGAACGTGCATGCTCAGGTCACCTCCGATCTACGGGCCCAGCGCGGGACGTGCCGTCGAGGGGCTTCGGGCAGCGCGAGCGGAGCGGCCCGGGCGGGTGCGGCCAACAGCGAGGCGGCCAGGGCCAGATGGAGCAGATAGGGCGAGGCGTCGCCGAGACCGGCCTCGGTGTACGAGGCGATCGCGCAGTAGCTGATCAGGAAGATCGCGCAGGCCCGCTGCAGCGACGGCGGGCGCAGCAGCGCGACGCCGCCCAGCACGACGATGATCGCGGCGACGAGGGTGACGCCGATCAGACCCTGTTCGTTGTAGACGGCCAGCCAGCTGTTGTCGATCGGCAGCCCGCCGAACGACTTGTCGCCCAGGCCCACGCCGAACGCCTTCTCCGCGGCCGACCGGGGCTCGGCCAGCAGGGCGTTCCAGACCTTGGCCCGGCCGGTGAGACTGGAGAAGTTCTCCTGGCTCTGTCCGCGCAGGAACCACGTCTGCAGCGCTGAGGCGAAGCCGACCGCGGCCACCACGGAGATCAGCACCGCCCAGGTGAAGAACCGGCGGGCCACGGCGCTGTTCAGCATGAGCGAGCCGATCGCCAGCGTCAGCCCGAGGAGCAGGCCGAGTGTGGCCGTCCGGGTGTGGGTCAGCGCGAGCAGCACCAGCGAGGGCACGATGACCAGCACGGCGCTGGTCCGGTCGGTCCGTCTGCCGATGACGAGCAGCACGGTGAGCCCGATGATGACCGCCGCGTACTGCCCGATCTGCGGCGGGGTGAGCGGCCACAGCGCGCCGACCAGGCGTCCGCCGTAGAGGCCGGGCAGGGCCTTGCCCGGGGAGACGACCAGGCCGAGGGCCACCGAGCCGAGGACCGCGAAGTACGCCCGGATGTGGTGGCGGACGAACGTCAGGCTGCCGTCCCACCAGCGGCTGAGCAGCCACAGGGTGCCGACGAAGAGAGTCAGCCGGAAGCAGCGGAACAGCGCGCCCATCCCGGACTCCAGGCTCGCGCTGGAGATCACGCTGGACACCAGCAGCAGGGTGAGCAGCAGCACGTAGGCGCTGGACCGGACGCGCACCCGTTGGTTGACCGCGAGCGCCAGCGCGAACGCGGCGACCAGCGAGCCCATGGTGACCATCTGGATGAGGGAGCGGGGCAGCGGGACGATGGTCTTCGCCCCGGCCGAGCCGAGCGTGTTGAGGACCAGCAGCCCCCAGACGATCCCGACGATCCTCGGTGTGCCGGCCGGGCCCGCTTCGGCGCCGGGCAGCGTCCCCGCCGTGTCCGGTCCGCGCGTCAGGTTCTCACCCATCTCAACCACCGGCCTGCAGGTCGAGGGTGCTGCCCTTGTCCTGCTGGTACGGCGCCGTCTGCCACTGCCCGAAGTCGAGCACCTTGCTCTGGTCCTCGGCGACGAACTTCCACGGCCCGACGTAGACGTTGTCGTGCCAGCTGTTGTGCTGCTTCTCGGTGATCGCGTCGGCCACCCCTTCGCCGTGGTAGGGCGACCAGTCCGGATAGGTGCCGTAGTTGGACAGCAGCCCCATGCGGTCGCACATCTCCGTGCACTTGACGACGGACTCGTCGAGCACGAAGCGGTTGTCGTGGATGTCCACCCGCTGGGTCTTCCACCGGCAGTCGGAGTACAGCGGCGCCTTGGCGATCGCCGGTCTCACGCAGGTGCTCGTCTTCTTCACCAGCAGCGTGCAGTCACCGGACGAGGTGTTGGCCGGGCTGTTGCAGAACCGGTCGGCGTTCTCCCACAGGGTGATCCCGGACCAGTTGTTCTCCAGCACGTTCCGGTAGATCTCGATCTTGTCGGTGCGGGCCGGGACCCGCGGTTCGCCGCCGGACTCGGACAAGTAGACGGTCGCGTAAGGGAAGTTGTCGCCGCTGTCGGCCGCCTTGCGGCCCTCGACCCAGTTGTTCCGCCGGATCGTGTTGTCCCGGATGACCGCGTTGTAGCTCGTCTCGTAGATCAGTGCGGCACCGTCGTTGGCCTCGATCACGTTGTTCTCGATACGGAAGTCGTTGTTGTTGGTGTCCGCCCACAGCCCGGTGCCGCGGTTGTCGTGCACCCAGTTGCCGCTGATCTCGGCGCCGTCGACCTCCCAGAACTTGATGCCTCCGGTGCAGCCGCAGCCCTTCTGCTTCCGCTCCCAGTCACCGGTGTTGTTGCCGACGATCTCGTTGCCCTGGACCACCAGGCCGGTGATACGGCCGTTGCCCTTGTAGGCGTTCATGCCGTACTGGCCGTTGTCGCGCAGACAGTCGGCGCGGACCTGCTGGCGGGCCCCGGCCATCAGCCCGGCACCGGCGTTGTCCTTGATCGTCGAGTGCTCGATCACCCACCCGTCGGCCGAGTCGTGGTTGACGACGCCCTCGTCCTGCGGCGCGACGAATCCCCGCACGGTCAGATAGCGGATGGTGACATCGGCGGCGTTGCCGGTGAAGGCGTACTGGTTGACCTTCCGGCCGTCGAGCACCGCGCCCGGCGCGCCGAGGTAGTGGTCTCCCTTCTTGGGGATGACCTGGGCGTAGCGGTCCCGCTCAAGCCTGTGGGTGCCCGGCTTGAGCCAGAACGTGGTGTTCGGGGGGCTGTTCTTGGTCTTCGTCGCGAGGTCGCCGACCACCTTGGGGTCCACGGTCACCGCGCCCGCCGGCGCCTTCGCGGGTCCGGCGGCGGGGTTGGCGCACACCCGGGCCACGGACCGGGCGGCTG
>NZ_JAWOAI010000378.1:0-10012 GCF_033194735.1 Streptomyces sp. W16 | reverse complement strand
GGGTCGCCGTCGCACAGGAGGGGACGGCCGCCGAAGACGGCGGGCAGGGCGAGCCGGTCGACCATCTCGGGCATCCGGTCGCCGGGGCGCAGCGAGAACAGGATCGCGCCGTCGACGTGGCCGCCGCCGAGGTAGTCGGCCACGCGCGCGTAGTCGCCGGGTTCGTCCACGAACAGCAGGACGGCCTGGGCGCCGTGCCGGGCGAGTTCGCCGCGGATGCCGCGCAGCAGGCAGTCGAAGAACGGGTCGAGGAACAGCCGGTTCTCGGGCTGGGCCGCCACCACCGCGACGGCGCCGGTGCGGCGGGTGACCAGTTGCCGGGCCGCCTGGTTGGGGACGTAGCCCAGCGCGGAGATCGCCTCCCGGACCCGGACGGCGACCTCCGGACTCACCTTGGGCTCGCCGTTGACCACCCGCGACACCGTGGACTTCGAGACCCCCGACCAGCGGGCGACATCTTCCAGCGTGGGGCGCCGTGCGTTCGACCGCTGCGTCAACACCATCTCCGTTACGGCGAGTTGGGCTGTTGCGTACGCGGTCAGTATGCCTCTACGACCTTGACGTCCTCCTCCGTGATCTCGCCCTCCACGATCCGGTAGGAGCGGAACTGGAAGGGGCCGGCGTCGTCGGTGTCGGCGGTGGAGACGAGGACGTAGTGGGCGCCGGGCTCGTTGGCGTAGGAGAGGTCGGTGCGGGAGGGGTAGGCCTCGGTCGCGGTGTGGGAGTGGTAGATGATCACCGGCTCCTCGTCGCGGTCGTCCATCTCGCGGTAGAGCTTCAGCAGGTCCTGCGAGTCGAACTCGTAGAACGTGGGCGAGCGGGCCGCGTTCAGCATCGGGATGAAGCGCTCGGGGCGGTCCGTGCCCGCCGGGCCCGCGACGACTCCGCACGCCTCGTCGGGGTGGTCCTTGCGCGCGTGGGCGACGATCTGGTCGAAGAGGTCCTGGGTGATGGTCAGGGTCGGCATGGTCGTCAGGATAAGCAGAAGGGCCACCCTGTACCGAGTGGTGGTACGGGGCGGCCCAAATACCGGGATCTCGGCGACCGTCGCGGTCAGCGCATCAGGGTCGTGACCAGGGTCTCCTGGAGGCCGCCCAGCCAGAGGTACGCCATCACCATCGGCTTGCGCGGGTCCTCGTCCGGGAGGCGGTAGAGGTCGTCGGTGTCGTCCTCGTCGGTGATGTCGAGGCGTGAACCGATCGCCAGGCGCAGGTCGTTGAGCGAGCCGAGCCACTGCCGGGACTCCTCGGCGGTGAGCTTGAGGATCGCGCCGCCGTCGCCGCCGGGGGTGAGCGAGTCGAGGGTGCGGACCACCGCGAGGGCGTTCTCGCGCTTGCCGGCGCGGAGGTCGTTCTCGGTGAAGCGGCGGAACTCGGCGGAGTGCGCCATCCGCTCCTCCGCGTCCTGCGGGGAGTCGGGGGCCTGCTCCGGGTCGGTGTAGGCGTCCGGGAACAGGCGCCGGAGCACCGGGTCGGCGGGCGGCTCGCTCGGGCCCTCGGCGAAGAGTTCCGCGAGGGGGTCGTCGGGGGCGTCCTCGCCCGGGCCCGGACCGATCAGCTCAAGGAGCTGGACGGCCAGTGACCGGATGATGGAGATCTCGACGTCGTCGAGGGCGACGGCGGCACCGCCGCCGCGGAGCGGTTCGAAGTGTCCTGGCATCGGGATGGGTCGCTACTTCCGGTCCTGCTGGAGGGTGGCCCACAGACCGTAGCCGTGCATGGCCTGCACGTCGCGTTCCATCTCCTCGCGGCTTCCGCTGGAGACGACCGCGCGGCCCTTGTGGTGGACGTCCATCATGAGTTTGGTGGCCTTGTCCTTGGAGTAGCCGAAGTACGTCTGGAAGACGTACGTCACGTAGCTCATGAGGTTGACCGGGTCGTTGTGCACGATCGTGACCCAGGGGACGTCCGGCTCGGGTACGGCGAAGACCTCCTCCGCCGACTCGGTGCGTTCGATCTCCAGGGGTGCGGGTGACGTCACACGGGCCATGCTGCCACCACAAGGGGGCCTCCGCACAAATGGACCCCACAAATCGTCAGAGTGACGAGATGGGAGTACGATCCATCGTCATGAACACAGCGGACCTTGGGCTGCCGGTGGACGTTCCCTCGACGGCGCTCTTCACCGACCACTACGAGCTGACGATGCTGCAGGCCGCCCTCAAAGCGGGTACGGCGGACCGGCGTTCGGTCTTCGAGTGCTTCACCCGGAGGCTGCCCGAGGGCCGTCGCTACGGCGTCGTCGCGGGCACCGGACGCGTGCTGGACGCGGTGGAGAACTTCCGGTTCGACGCGGACGTCCTCGGCTTCCTGCGCGAGCGGAACGTCGTCAACGAGGAGACCCTGGCGTGGCTCGCCGCCTACCGCTTCAGCGGTGACGTCTGGGGCTACCCGGAGGGCGAGGTGTACTTCCCGGGCTCGCCGATCATGCGGGTCGAGGGGTCGTTCGCCGAGTGCGTGCTCCTGGAGACCGTGATCCTCTCCATCCTCAACCACGACTCCGCGATCGCCGCCGCCGCCTCCCGCATGGCCTCCGCCGCCGGGGACCGCCCGCTGATCGAGATGGGCGCCCGCCGCACCCACGAACTCGCCGCCGTCGCCGCCTCCCGCGCCGCCTACGTCGGCGGTTTCGCCACCACCTCCGACCTCGCGGCCGGTTTCCGCTACGGCATCCCCACCGTCGGCACCTCCGCACACGCCTTCACCCTGCTCCACGACAACGAACGCGACGCGTTCCAGGCCCAGGTGGACTCGCTCGGCCGGAACACCACCCTGCTCGTCGACACGTACGACGTCACCGAGGCCGTCCGTACGGCGGTGGAGGTCGCCGGGCCCGAACTGGGCGCCGTCCGCATCGACTCCGGCGACCTGCTGCTCGTCGCCCACCGGGTACGGCAGCAGCTGGACGAGCTGGGCGCCGTCAACACGAAGATCATCGTGACCTCCGACCTCGACGAGTACGCCATCGCCTCGCTGGCGGCGGCGCCGGTGGACGCGTACGGCGTCGGCACCCAGCTGGTGACCGGGTCCGGGCACCCGACCTGCTCGATGGTCTACAAACTGGTCGCCCGCGCCGAGTCCGCCGACCCGAAGGCGCCGCTGGTGCCGGTCGCGAAGAAGTCGAGCGGCGGCAAGACGTCGATCGGCGGGCGCAAGTGGGCGGCACGGCGGCTGGACGGCGACGGGGTCGCGGAGGCCGAGGTGATCGGCACCGGGACGGTCCCCGCCGAACTGGCCGACCGGCAGCTGCTCGTCGAGCTGGTCAAGGGCGGCGAGGTCGTGGCCCGCGAACCGCTGGACGTCGTACGGGACCGGCATGCCGTCGCGCGGGCCAACCTGCCGTTGTCGGCGACCCAGTTGTCGCGCGGCGAGGCTGTCCTTCCGACGGAGTACGTCCATCTGCGGTCGGGTAGTTAAGAACCGCTAGTTAAGACCCGTACGAAAATCAGGGGTGCGCCCTCCCGCGGTGGCGCCGAAGTCTCTAGGCTCGAATCTCACTCTCCGTCGAAGGACACCCATCATGCGCCGCGCCTTGATCGTCGTTGACGTGCAGAACGACTTCTGCGAAGGGGGCAGTCTCGCGGTGGCCGGTGGTGCCGACGTGGCCGCCGCAGTCACCGAGCTGATCGGGCAGGCGCCCGCCGGCTACCGGCACGTCGTGGCCACCCGCGACCACCACATCGCGCCCGGCGGCCACTTCGCCGACAACCCCGACTACGCCCACTCCTGGCCCGCGCACTGCGTCGCGGGCACGGAGGGGGTCGGGTTCCACCCGAACTTCGCGCCCGCGGTCGCCTCCGGCGCGATTGACGCCGTTTTCGACAAGGGGGCGTACGCGGCGGCGTACAGCGGGTTCGAGGGGCGGGACGAGAACGGGGTGTCGCTCGGGGAGTGGTTGCGGGCGCGGGAGATCGACGAGGTGGATGTCGTCGGGATCGCGACGGACCACTGCGTGAAGGCGACCGCGTTGGACTCTGTGCGGGAGGGGTTTCGTACGCAGGTGTTGCTTGATCTGACGGCTGGGGTGGGTAAGGAGACGACCGACCGTGCGCTGGAGGAACTGCGTTCAGCTGGGGTGGAGTTGACGGGGAAGCCGGTCGTCTGACTAGTTCTTTTTCCGCGGGCCGGTGGGGGCTGGTCGCGCAGTTCCCCGCGCCCCTGAAGGGGCGCTCCAGCTAAAGGGGTGCTTCGGCCCGCGGGGTTTCCACGGGCTCCGTTGCCGGGTGTTGGCGGCTCAGGGTCTCGCCCTCGATGTCGACGTTGGGCAGGAGGCGGTCCAGCCAGCCCGGTAGCCAGGAGATGCGCTCGCCGAGGATCGCGAGGACGGCCGGGACGAAGGCCATGCGGACGATGAAGGCGTCGAAGAGGACGGCGATGGCGAGGCCGAAGCCGATCATCTTGATCATGGAGTCGCCGGCCGTGATGAAGCCCGCGAAGACCGAGATCATGATGAGGGCGGCGGCCGTCACGACCCGGGCGCTGTAGCGGAACCCGGTCGCGATCGAGGCGTGGGCCGGGCTGCCGTGGACGTAGGCCTCGCGGATGCGGGAGACGAGGAAGACCTCGTAGTCCATGGCGAGGCCGAAGACGATGCCCACCAGGAAGATCGGCATCAGGCTCATGATCGGGCCGGTGCTCTCCACTCCCAACAGGCTTGCGCCCCAGCCCCATTGGAAGACCGCCACCACGCAGCCGAGCGCGGCCAGCACCGAGAGCAGGAAGCCGACGGCCGCCTTGATCGGGATCACTATCGAACGGAACACCAGGAGGAGCAGGAGGACTGCCAGGCCTACGACCACTATCAGGTACGGGACCAGGGCGCCGCTGACCTTCTGGGCCACGTCGATGTTGAGGGCGGTGGTGCCGGTGACCTCGAAGGTCGCGCCGGGGGCCGCCGCCACGATCGCGGGACGGTCGTCGCGGATGGTGTGGACGAGGTCGACGGTCTTCTGGCTGGTCGGCGCCTCGGCCGGTACGGCGGTGAACAGGGCTGTGTTTCCAGCCGAGTTGAAGCGCACCGGCGACACCGAGACCACACCCGGCACCGCCGCGATCCGCCGCTCGACCGTGGCTGCCGCGGCCTTGGGGGCGGAGGCCTTCGTAAGGTCCACTACGACCGTCAGCGGGCCGTTGAAGCCGGGGCCGAACGCCTTGGCGAGGTCGTCGTAGGCCCGGCGTTCGGTGGTCGCGGTGGACTTGGCCTCGTCGCCGGACTGGCCCAGCTGCAGGCCGATCACGGGGAGCGCGAGGACCACCAGACCGGCGACCGTGCCGAGCAGCACCGGCCAGGGGTGGCGCAGCACGAACCCGGCCCAGCGGCTGCCCATGTTGCCTGCCACGCCCTGGATGCGCCGTCCGGTGGTCTTGTAGCGGCGGGAGAGGACGGCGCGCGGCCAGAAGCCGAGCAGGGCGGGCACGAGGGTCAGCGCGATGAGGACGGCGATGACGACCGCTCCGGCCGCGCACAGGCCCATCTTGGTGAGGAGTGGGATGCCTACGACCGAGAGGCCGGCGAGTGCGATGACGACCGTGAGGCCCGCGAAGACCACCGCCGAGCCCGCCGTGCCGACCGCCAGGCCCGCCGCTTCCTCGGTGGTGTGGCCGTTGGCGCGTTCCTCGCGGTAGCGGAAGACGACGAAGACCGCGTAGTCGATACCGCAGGCCAGGCCGAGCATCGTGGCGAGGGTGCCGGTGGTGTCGGAGAGGCCGAGGGTGGCGGCCAGGGTGGTGATCGCGGTCATGGAGATGCCGACGCCGAGGATCGCGGTCAGCAGCGGGAGTCCGGCGGCTGCAAGGGATCCGAAGGTGATCAGCAGGACTACGGCGGCGATGGCGACGCCGAGGACCTCGCCGACGCCGCCCGCGGCGGGCTCGGCGGCCAGGGCGGTGCCGCCGATCTCGACGGTGAGGCCGGAGTCGCGGGCCTGCTCGGCGGCGGTCCTGAGGTTGTTCTTGGCGGTGTCGGAGAGGTCGTTGGCCTGCACCGTGTACGTGATCGTCGAGTACGCGGTCGTCGCGTCCTTGCTGACCGCGTCCGCCTGGAAGGGGTTCACCGCGGAGGCCACCTGCGGGCCGCCGGAGACCTCGTCGACGAGCCGGACCACGGCCGCCCGGTCCGCGCCGGTGGTGATCCTCTGTCCGTCGGGGGCGACGAAGACCACGCGGGCCACGGCGCCGTCCGCCTGTGCGCCGGGGAAGCGCTGCTGGATCAGGTCGAAGGCCCGCTGGGACTCGACACCGGGGGTGGAGAAGGTGGTGGAGGGGGCGTCGGCCGCCTTGGCGGAGGCGAAACCGAGGGCCGCGAGGATCACCACCCAGAGGACGGTCACATACCAGCGCCGGCGAAAGGCCAGGCGCCCCAGGCGATAGAGGACGGTAGCCACGAGGGCCTCCGGCGGTCTTTGGGGTGCCCCGAGCCATCTCAGGATGGGGTGCATCGGGGCGGACCGCCTGCCGGGGGCGCGTCGTCGGTTGTCTGCGGGCCGGTGGGGGCTGGTCGCAGAAAACACACCGCCCCTCCCGCGGAGCGTCACGCAGCGGCCGGAGGCCTCCGTAGCAGCGCCTTGATCGGATGCCACAGCTCCTGCGCCCGCTCCGGCCCCGGGACCACGACAGCGTTGTCAGGGGCCGGCGCCGTGCGCCATATCAGGCCATCGGGATGGTGCAGGACCGCCGTGATCTCGTCCGGGGTCGGCGGCTCCGCGTTGCCGCGCAGGTAGACGGCCCGCATCCCGAGGTTGCGGAGCCTGGTCAGGGCCCGGGCGCGGTTGCGGGCGTGGACGAGCACGCGGACGCAGCCGTCACCCTGGGCGGTGGGTCTTGGCAGGTTCAACGCCACCACCACGCTGCCCGTCGGCAGCCTGCAGAAACCTCCTGCGGACAATGCGGTCACACCCCCTGGCGGGTCGAATTCGAGGTCGGTGTCAATAAGCCAAGCACAGGACGCACCTAAACACGGATCGGCGGCGACCCGCCAGGGGGTCACCGCCGATACGTGTCTGACCTGCGCTTTTACCGACTACTTCGCCGAAGGGCCGACCTGGAGCGTGACCGTCGAGCCGTTCAGCGGCTCCTTGACGATCTTGATCCGGGTGTTGGTGTCAGTGATCTTGACACCGGCCGTCGGGTTCGACGTGTCGTAGTAGGTCGACTTGCCGTCGTCGAAGACGGGGACGCCCGGCTGCGACTTGATCTTGGTGGCGACGTCGGCCTTGTGCAGCGTGACCGAGTCCGTGCGGTACAGGCTGAACGGGGAGTCGTAGGCCTGGATGCGGTTGCGCATCAGCGTGCCGTCGGTCCACTTCAGCTGCGTCGGGTGGGAGTCGATCGGCAGGATCAGACCCTCACCGGCGTGCTGGCTGGTGTTGTCGTCCGCCTGCGAGGTGTC
Organism: Streptomyces sp. W16; assembly: GCF_033194735.1. Lineage (NCBI taxonomy): Bacteria > Bacillati > Actinomycetota > Actinomycetes > Kitasatosporales > Streptomycetaceae > Streptomyces > Streptomyces sp. W16. The sequence goes on along the minus strand of NZ_JAWOAI010000378.1, from coordinate 2,626 downwards.
CCACTTCCAGATCAACAGGCCGTTCTGGTAGGCGTAGTGCTCCACCCAGTCCGGACGGGTCGTCGAGAAGCCGAAGTTGTACGGGCCGACCTTCAACACCTTGTCGTACGACACGTACTGACGGTTCTCGGCGATGTAGTACTGCGCGTAGTCGTCCGTGAAGGACGAGCCGATGCGCGAGAAGCCCTTCGCCGTCCACGCGGCGTCGGCGGTCTCGGCGTTGTCGGAGAACAGGGTGGCGCCGTCGGCGGTCACCGTGATCTCGTCGGCCGCGAAGCCCTTCTGCGCCACACCGCTGTCCGTCTGGTAGCGGAAGCGGACGTCGATCTTCTGGCCCGCATAGGCGTCCAGCGGGTACGTCAGCTTCTGGTACGCGGCGGCCGTGCCGGTGAGGGCGGGGTTGCCGCTGCCGTCACGCGGGATGGCGGAGCCGTCGGCCAGGGTGCCGTCGATCGGGGTCCAGTTGGCGCCGCCGTCCTTCGACACCTCGGTGTAGAGGTAGTCGTAGTCCTGCTCGGCGTCGTACCAGCCGTCCAGCGTGAGCGCGGCCGACGACTTGCCGGTCAAGTCCACTGTGCGGGAAAGGGTGTTGCTCAGGTCGTTGCCGCTGCCGCTCCACCACTGCGTGGCACCCTGCGCCGGGGTGACCACCGTCGTGGTGACCTCCTTCTGCGGCAACTGCACCACGAGGGCCTGCGGGTTCTTGGTGTTGTACTCCGCGACGCCCAGCGTGTGCTTGGACTTGGTGCCGGCCTTGGCCACGTCGTAGTCCAGCCAGCCCAGTTGGAGCTTGTCCCAGGCGTTCATGTCGCCGGGCAGGTCGCCGATGGCTTCCTTGCCGGTGCCGAGCCAGGAACCGGACGACATCAGCGTCCAGAAGCCGGTGGAGTTCTCGCCGCCCGCGGTGTCGTACTCGTCGGGCAGGCCGAGGTCGTGGCCGTACTCGTGGGCGTAGACGCCGAGTCCGCCGTTCTCCGGCTGGATCGTGTAGTCGCCGACCCAGACGCCGCTGTCGCCGACCTGGGTGCCGCCGAGCTTGTTGGTGTCCGGTCCTGTGGAGCCGGCGTCGGTGCCGAAGGCGTACCAGCGGTGGGCCCAGATCGCGTCCTCGCCCTGCGCGCCGCCGCCCGCGGACTCGTCCTCACCGGCGTGCACGATCTGGAAGTGGTCGATGTAGCCGTCGGGCTCGTTGAAGTTGCCGTCGCCGTCGTAGTCGTAGCGGTCCCACTGGTCGAACTGGGCCAGCTCCGTCTTGATCTCGGCGGCGGTGTCACCGGCGGCCTCGCGCTGGGCGACCCAGGCGTTGACGCCGTCCTGCACCGCGTACCAGGCGCCGGTGGAGGCCTTGTTGGAGCCGTAACGGGCCTCGTTGTAGGGGACCTTGACCCAGTCGGTGACCTCGCCCTCGACCGAGTAGCGGCCCGAGGACTGCTTCTCGTAGTACTTCTTGAGCGACTCGGTGTTCTTGCCGGTGCCGAAGTACAGGTCCTGGAAGTGCGCCTGGTTGTAGTCCGCCTGCCAGGCCGTGGAGTTGTCCTTGGCGCGGTCCGGCGCGGCTATCTGGTTGTGCAGCGGGCCGACGGTGCCGCCGTAGCGGCTGTCGACCTGGTCGCCGAACTCGACCAGGATCGTGAAGATCTTGTCGGTCTTCTCCCGGCTCAGCTCGACGTACTTGCTCTTGCCGCCCTTGCTCTTGAGCTGGACGACCTTCGAGCCGTTGCGGTCCTTGACCGAGGCCTTGCCGGCTATGACCTCGTTCAGGGCCTCCTGGCGCTGGGCGTCCTGCGTCTTGCTCAGCGGGCCGTCGAGGTCGTGCTCCTTCTGCGCGACCGGCGCGGGGTCGTGCCGGTCTACGGCGGCGGACTCGGCCGAGGTGTTGGCCTCCGCCACGGCGAACGTCGAGAACGTGGCGGTGGCCGCCGCGAGGGCGACACCGATCGCGGCCGCTCTGAACGTCCAGGGTCTGCTGGTCACTTGAGGTCCTCCCCTGCGCAACCGACCGCGCGGAAGGGGGGTCCTGGAAGTCATGGAGGCCCGCGCGCGGTGTACGCGTGATAGTCAAGTGACGTTATTTGACTAGAGGTTTACGAGAAAAGACAGACCTTGACTTGAGCAGGACAAGTGCACTATGCGAAGCCGGGGTCCGCTTTACGGACACCTGGAGACCACTCGTGTATCGCTCAACAGGCGCGCGGGTCCGTCCACTTCGTGGACGGTATGACTCCGTGCGCCCCCCATGCTCCGGAGCTGTGTGTTAGGTCATGCTTACTGCACGTTCCACTCGGGCATGCAGGCGAATAGAGTCGATTGGCGGATCGCCCGGAACCGGCGGAAAGCCAGGCCGACATCCTTGTCGCACCCCCCTTTCACAGCTCCCCTCCATCGCCTAACGAGGACTCGATTGCCATGCCTCGTCCGACCGCCGCACAGCTCGCCTACGGTTCGTTCACCGTGATCTTCTCGACGCTCGCCATGCTGCTGCTGTCACAGACGAGTTCGGGTCTGGGGATCGCGGTCGTCGCCTTCGCGGCGCTCGCCCTCGGGCTGCTCGTCTCGCTGACTGTGCCGCAACCCAAGACCCGCCGCGCCACAGTCGCGGCCCGCGGAGCGGCCCAGGCCGCGACCG
>NZ_JAWOAI010000377.1:0-10014 GCF_033194735.1 Streptomyces sp. W16 | reverse complement strand
CCGGTCTCGGCGTCGGCCGGGCCGACCGGACCGCCGCGCAGGGGCGGCCGACTGCGGGTCGGCATGGTCGGGGCCGGCAAGGGGGAGTCGTTCGACCCCTCCCTCGCCGCGAACGCCCTCATCAACACCGCCATGAGCTGCGCCGTCTTCGATCCCCTGCTCACCATGGGAACGGACGGCCGGCTGCGGCCGATGCTCGCGACGTCCTGGACCTCCGACTCCACCGCGTCCGTGTGGACGTTCCGGCTGCGCCAAGGGGTCACCTGGCACGACGGCACCGACTTCACCTCCGCCGACGTCCTGTACTCGCTGAAATGGATGGCGAAACCCGGCAACGGGCTCGCCCTCAACGTCGCCGACGTCGACCTCGCCAAGGTGTCCGCACCGGAGCCGTACACCGTGGTCGTCCCCCTGAAGAGCCCCAACCTGCTCTTCCCCTACAGCCTCGCCACCGCCTCGATCGTGCGGCGCGGCGCCGAGGACTTCACCAGACCCGTCGGCACCGGACCCTTCTCCTTCGTCTCCCTCGACCCAGGACAACAGGCCGTCTGCAGACGCAACCCTGCCTACTGGGACCCGGGGAAGCCGTACCTCGACGAGCTGGTGTTCCTGTCCGTGAAGGACGACTTCGCCCGGCTCAACGCCCTGCTGTCGGGCCAGACCGACGTCATGGCGCAGGTGCCCTTCACCCAGGCCAAGTCCCAACTCGTGGGCGACGTACGGCTGATCAGAAGCCCCGGCGTCACCGCGCAGGCCTTCTACATGGCCGTCGACAAACCGCCGTTCGACGACGTCCGGGTGCGCCGCGCGCTCCGGCTGATCGTCGACCGCAGGCAACTGGTCGACGTGGCCCTGTTCGGCTTCGGCACGGTCGGAAACGACCTCTACGGCAAGGGACTTGAGTACTACGACGACTCCCTCCCGCAACGCACCCGCGACCTCACCAGGGCGAAGACCCTGCTCGCCGAGGCCGGGCACGGCCGGGGACTGAGTCTGAAACTGCAGACCTCCACCGTCGCACCCGGGATGGTCGAGGCCGCCACGCTCTTCCAGCAGCAGGCCAAGGACGCCGGTGTCGACGTCTCCATCTCCCAGGTCGACCCGACCTCCTACTTCGACCCGACCCGCGACTACATGAAGATGCCCTTCGCACAGACCCTGTGGCAGGGGATGACGACCCTGGGCGACGTCTACAACGCGAGCGTCGTCTCCAAAGCCCCCTACGGCGAGACCCACTGGTCCGACCGCCGCACCGACGAACTCGTCGCCACCGCCGTCGCCGCCCCCGACGCGACCACCGCCCGGTCCGCCTGGGCCGCCGTGCAGCGTCAGCAGTACGACAGCGGGGGCTACATCTGGTGGGGGAACGTCGACAACCTCGACGCGGTGTCGAACCGGGTCGGCGGCCTGGTCCCCAACCGCTACCAGAACCTCGGTCTGCCCACCGGCCTCAACGAAGCGTATTTCGCGTCGTGACCGCCACCACCACGGTGCCCACCACCGCACCCGCCTCCGCGCCCTTCGGCTCCCGCCACCCGCTGGCCCGCGTCGCCCTGCGCCGCATCGCCGGCGGCCTCCTCACCCTCCTCGTGCTGTCCGTCCTGGTGTTCCTCGCGACCTCCGTGCTGCCGGGCGACGCGGCGAGCGCGATCCTCGGCAAACAGGCGACACCGGACGCGGTCGCCGAACTGCGGCACAGCATGGGACTCGACCGGCCCCTCGTCGTCCAGTACGGAAAGTGGCTCGGCGGACTGCTCCACGGCGACCTCGGCAACACCGCCGCCGGATACGCGGCCGGCGGCCGGTCCGGCGTCTGGGACCAGATCAGCGGCAAACTCGGCAACTCCCTGGTCCTCGCGGCCACGGTCTTCGTGCCGGTCCTGCTGCTCTCCCTGCTGCTCGGCGTCCTCACTGCCCTGCGGGCGGGCCGCTGGCTGGACCACCTCGTCACCACGGTGACCCTGGTGCCGGCGGCACTGCCCGAGTTCGTCCTCGGCACCGTCCTGCTCGCCGTGTTCTTCACCTGGTTCGACCTCCTGCCCCCGGTGTCCTTCGTGGCCCCCGGCACCAGCCCCCTCGCGACCCCCGAGACCCTCGTGCTGCCCGTGCTCACCCTGGTCGGAGTGACCGTGGGACCGGCCACCCGCATGATCCGGGCCGGCATGCAGGAGGCGCTGCTGTCCGACCCGGTCGCCGTCGCCCGCCTCAACGGGATCCCCGAGGCCCGCGTCGTGCGCCGCTACGCCCTGCGCAACGCGCTCGCGCCGAGCATCCAGGTCTTCGCGCTCATCGCCCAGTACCTCGTCGGCGGACTGCTCATCGTCGAGGAACTCTTCGGCTATCCGGGCATCGGCAAGGAACTCGTCGACGCCGTGACCGTCCACGACAACCTCGAAGTCCAGTCCGTGACCATGCTCCTCGCCACCTTCTACGTGGCCGTCACCATCGCCGCCGACCTGCTGGTCATGGCCGTCGTACCGAAGCTGAGAACAGGTGGTACGTCATGAGCGCCCCCCTGAGGACCGACACCCCGCGAAGGGACCTGTTCGGCGCGGCCCTGCGACGCCGCACCCCGAAGACCCTCTCGGGCCGGATCGGCCTCGTGCTCCTCGTGCTGGTCCTCGCCGTCGCGCTGCTCGGCCCCCTGTGCACCCCGTACTCACCGGACCGCACGGTCGGCATCCCCTTCGCCGGGCCGAGCGCCGGTCATCCGCTGGGCCTGGACTTCCTGGGCCGGGACGTGTTGTCGCGGGTGCTCACCGGCGGACTCAGCGTCGTCCTGTACGCGGGCGTCGCCACCCTCGCCGCCTACGCGGTCGGACTCACCGTGGGACTGCTGGCCGGCTACAGCCGCTCCTGGCTCGAACCGGTCCTGATGCGCCTGACCGACGTCCTGCTGGCCTTCCCTGCACTGGTCTTCCTGCTGCTGCTCGCGACCGCGTTCGGCCGCGGGATCACCGGCGTGGTGATCGCCACCGCGCTCATCCAACTCCCTCCCATCGTGCGCATCGTCCGGTCGGCCGCGCTGGAACAGTCCCTCAAGGGCTACGTCGAGGCGGCCGTCGCCCGCGGCGAGGGCACGCTCTCGGTGCTCGGCCGCGAGATCCTGCCGAACATCGCCCGCCCGGTCGCCGCCGACGCGGGGCTCCGGTTCAGCTGGTCGGTACTGCTGATCGCGGGCGTCAACTTCCTCGGCCTCGGACTCCAACCCCCGGCCGCCGACTGGGGGTTGATGGTCTCCGAGAACCGTGGCGGCATCGCCCTCAACCCCTCGTCGATGCTGGTCGCCGCCGCTCTCCTAGGCGCCTTGACCCTCGCGATCAACCTGCTCGGCGACGCCCTCGCGGGAGGCACCGAATGACCGACACCACCCCGTTGCTGGAAGTCAGCGGCCTGCGTATCGCCCTCGCCTCCGGAACACCGATCGTCGACGGCGTCGACCTCACCCTCGCCCGGGGCGAGATCCTCGGCATCGTCGGCGAGTCGGGCAGCGGAAAGACCACGACCGCCCTGGCCCTGCTCGGCCACGCGCAGCGCGGCGCACGGATCACCGGCGGCAGCGTCCGCGTCGCAGGCCATCAGGTCCTGGGCCTGTCGCGGTCCGAACGCCGGGACATCCGCGGCAAGTTGATCTCCTACGTCCCCCAGGACGCGGGACAGGCCCTCAACCCCTCGCTGCGGATCGCCGACTCGGTCGCGGACGTACTGCGCAGGCACCGCGACCCCGCACCGGCCGCCGTACTCGACCTGCTGGGCTCCGTGGACCTCCCCGCGACCACGGAGTTCGGCCGCCGGCTGCCCCACCAGCTCTCCGGCGGACAGCAACAGCGCGTCACGATCGCCATCTCACTGGCCTGCGAGCCGCCGGTGATCGTGATGGACGAGCCGACCACCGGCCTCGACGTCCTCACCCAGCAGAGCGTCCTCGACGAGATCAAACGACTGCGGGCCGAGCGCGGCGCCTCACTGGTCTACGTGTCGCACGACCTCGCGGTCGTCTCGCAGATCGCCGACCGGGTCGCGGTGATGTACGCGGGACGGATCGTCGAACAGGGCCCGACCGCCACCCTCATGGAGCGGCCCCGGCATCCGTACACCCGAGGGCTCCTCCAGTCCATCCCGGACCACCGCCGTCCCGCCCGCCTGCTCCCGATGGCGGGCTCGGCTCCAGGAGTCGGGGAACGCCCCGGCGGCTGCGCGTTCGCGCCCCGCTGCCCACAGTCCGCCGACGACTGCCACACCACCCCGCCGGCCCTGGAGACCCTGGCCGGCGATCTGCACCAAGTCCGTTGCCCACGCTGGGAGTTGACGCCACCGACCGCACTCGGCGCTCCCCATGACCGCGCCGAGGTGACCGCCGAACCCGCCCTCCAGGTACAAGGCCTGCGGGCCATGCACAAGGGCCGGGCCGGGACCGTCGTCGTCGCGGAGGACATCTCCTTCGACGTGCGGCGCGGCGAATGCCTCGCGCTGGTGGGGGAGTCGGGCAGCGGAAAGACCACGATCGCCCGCTGTCTGGTCGGCCTGCATCTGCCGGACGGCGGCAGCGTCACCCTGGGCGGGGCGCCACTGCCCGCCCGCATCCGCAAGCGCAGCGCCGCCCAACGGCGGGGAATCCAGTACGTGTTCCAGAATCCCTACCAGTCGCTGAACCCCCGCCGCCGCGTCGGTGAGGACCTAGCCCGGCCGGGACACGTCCTGCGCGGCCTCTCGGTCGCCGAGGCCAGGGCGGAGGTCGGTCCGCTCCTCGAACGCGTCCAGCTCTCGCCCGGGCTCGCCGACCGCTACCCGAGCCAACTGTCCGGCGGTGAACGGCAACGCGTCGCCATCGCACGTGCCCTCGCGGCCCGTCCCGACGTGCTGGTGTGCGACGAGGTGACCTCGGCACTGGACGTGTCGGTGCAGGCGGCGATCCTGGAGGCGCTGGCCGAACTCCGCGACGACCTCGGGGTCGCGCTGCTGTTCATCACCCACGACCTGGGAGTGGTCTCCGGCGTGGCGGACCGGGTGCTGGTCCTGGAGGGCGGCCGGATCTGCGAGACCGGCCCCACCGCACGCATCCTCCGCGCCCCCGAACACCCCTACACACAGCGGCTGGTGGCCGCTGCCCCCACCCTGGCCGGACCTCCGCGGGAGGCGGCGCGATGAGCACCCACGACATCGAGGCCTACATCCGGGGACAGGAAGCGGAGTTGGCCCTGCGTGACCGCCAACTCCCCTTCACCGACACCGAGTACGCCGACCGCCTGACCCGGCTGCGCGAACGGATGGCCGCCGACCGGATCGACGTACTCCTGCTGACCGCACCCGACACGATGTGCTGGCTGCACGGCTACACCAACCGCTGGTACCGCCAGCACTCCTCGACCCGGTTCCCGCCGGTGCACTGCACGATCGTCCGCGCCGACGACGAACGGACCGTGCTCATCGAGCCCGCCTACCACGAAGAGCTCGTCCGACTCACCTCCTGCGTCGACGAGTTCATCGGGGTCGAGGGCAAGGGAGGGGAGCCGACGATCACCGACTTCGTCGACGTCCTCACGGCCGAGCTGTTCTCCCGGGGCAGGTCCTACGGCCGTATCGGAGTGGAGAGCTGGAGCAGCGTCCCCAACCCCGCCGTCGCCCAGGTCATCGCCTTCGCGCTGACGGCGCGCGGAGCCACGGTCGTCGACGCCTCGGTGACAGTGCGCGGGGTGCGCCGGATCAAGTCCCCGGCGGAGATCGCGATCATCGAACGGGCGCAGGCCGCCTGCGACGCCGGAATGCGGCATCTGCACGCCAACGCCCGCCCCGGAATGACCGAGTTGGAGGCCTGGAACCAGCTGATGACCGGTGTGATCGCCGCCGGCGGCGAGCCGACGGCCATGCACGAGACGGTCGCGGCGGGACCCCCGATGCCCCTCCTGCACGGCCTGAGCAGTCGGCGACCCATCGGCTCCGGCGAGCTCTTTCACCCCGACGCGGCAGCCGCCGTCGACCGCTACCACGCCCGCCTGACCCGGCCGTTCTCGATGGGGAAGCCCGCCAAGGCGCTCACCCGCCTCACCGGGATCGCCGCGGGCGCCTACGACGTCGTGCTCTCCACCGCCCGCGTCGGCCTGCCCTTCCGCGAACTGCACCGCGCCCTGCGCGCCTATTTCGCCGAGTCCGGGCCAGTCGACGGCTGGGCCGGCGGCTATGAGCTGGGGGTGTCCTTCATGCCCGACTGGGTGGGCGAGTTCTGCTGGGACATCCAGGACGAGGAGACCGACGACGTGATCGAAGCGGGACTGGTGACCAACTTCGAGAGCTGCGCCTTCGTCGCCGTCATCGACACGGTCGTGTTCGAGGAGACCGGACCGCGATTCCTGTCGTCGGTTCCCCGGGAGACACTGGTGGTGGGCGATGCGCACTGAATCCGTCACGACGGACGAGGGGTTCCAGCTCCACTGCACGCTCTCCGGCTCCGGCGACCGGATCCTCCTCGGACTGCACGGGGGCCCCGGCGGTGCGGGCGGCGGCTATCTGGAACCCCTGCACCGACTGTCGGGACCCGACCGCACCGTGCTGACCTTCGACCAACTCGGCACCGGAGCCTCGGAGTTGCCACCGTTCGGCTACGGGTGGAGCCACGCCCGGGCCGTGGCCGACGTCGACGCGGTCCGCCGCCACTGCGCGGCCGAGCGCGTCGACCTCCTCGGCCATTCCTGGGGCGGCATGCTCGCCCTCCAGTACACCCTGGACCATCCGGACCGCGTCGGCCGCCTCGTCCTGTCCAACACCGCTGCCAGCACCGCCCGGATCACCCTCGGCTCGCTCACCCAACTCGCCGACCTCCTCCCGCCGGCCCACGCCTCGGCCGCCGTGACCGCCGACGCGCTCGGCGACCACGACAACCCGGCCTTCCGCACCGCCGTGGAGGCCTGGCTCGCCCACTACGGCACCGACGGCGACCTCGACGCGGCCCGCGAGGAGACGAAGGAGGCACTGGAGCCCGGGCCCGCCGGACGCGGACTCTGGGGCGACCGGCTCTGGTTCGCGGACGGCGCCCTGCGCGACTGGGACGTGGAACCGCGCCTGCCCGAGATCACCGCCCCGACCCTCGTCGTCCACGGCGGCGACGACATGTCCTCGGCCGACACCAACCGCGTACTCGCCGAACGCATCCCCGACAGCGAGTGGCTGACCATGAACCACAACGGTCACACCATCTTTCACGCACCCAACGCGCCCGCCTATCTGGCCATCGTCCGGGCGTTCCTCGACGGATGGGACGAACAGTCATGACCACCAGCACCGAACCCGCGCTCCGCTACAGCCGGATCGTGCGCGACCACATCGACCGGGGCGTGGGCGTCCCGCGCGAGCTCTACCTCGCCGACGAGCTCTACACCGTGGAACTCGACCGGATCTTCCGGCGCAGCTGGCTGCTCGCCGGACACGAGTCCCAACTCGACCGGCCCGGCAGGTACTTGACGGTGGAGAGCGGCGGCGAGAGCGTCATCGTCGCCCGCACCGGCGCCGGCACCCTGGCCGCGTTCTCCAACGTGTGCCGGCACCGCGGCGCCCGGCTGGTGGACGCCGGCTGCGGCCTCACCCGGCGCTTCGTCTGCCCGTACCACCAGTGGACGTACCGCCTCGACGGCAGCCTGCAGGGCGCGCCGCGCATGCCGGACGACTTCGATCCCGCCGGGCATCCGCTGCCCACCGCACGCGTCGAGGTCTGGAACGGGCTGGTCTTCGTGAACCTTTCCGACTCCCCGGTGGAGAGCCTCGCCGACCTCCTCGGCACCGGTGCCGACCTGATGGGCACCTTCGACATCGCCCGCACCCGGATCGCGCACACGATCACGTACGAGATCGCCGCCAACTGGAAGATCGTGTGGGAGAACGCCCAGGAGTGCTACCACTGCAACGCCAACCACCCCGAACTCCTCAAGACCTTCGACGTGGGCGGCCTGAACCAAGTCGGCTATCGGGAGACCGAGTTGGTGGCCAGCGGTGACCGGCGCGTGCAGCACGCCCGGTTCCCGCTGCGGCCCGGCGCCCTGTCCCTCACCCTCGACGGCGCGTACGCGTCCCGCAAACCCCTCGGTGACTTCGCCGACGGCCACGCCCCCTACACGGCGGCGATCCACCTCAAACCGTCCTTCGCGCTCGTCGCCTGCCCCGACTACGCGGTGGTCCTCGCCGAACGGCCCCTCGCCATCGACCGCACCGAGATCCGGATGAGCTGGCTGGTGCGGGCCGACGCCGAAGAGGGCACGGACTACGACACCGACACCCTGATCAAGGTCTGGAACGAGACCAACCTTCAGGACTGGGCCCTGTGCGAACGCGCCCAACTCGGCGTGCGCTCACGCACCTACGTACCCGGACCGCTCTCGAACGACGAACAGTCCGTCATCGACTTCTACCGCTCCTACGCCGCGCTGCTCGAAGCCGGAAATCTCTGACCACCCGTCAACTCACCCACAAGGAGGGCAAGATGCCCGACACCACCGACGCCGACGTCCTGGTCGTGGGAGCCGGCGTACTCGGCACCTCCCTCGCCCACCACCTGCTGCAGCGTGACGCCGGACGCGTCATCGTCCTGGAAGCGCGCACGCCCGCAGCCGCGACCTCCGGCGCCGGAGCCGGCTTCGTGGGCCTGTGGGCCGCCGGCTACGCGGACTTCTTCACGGACACCGACCTCCAACTGGAGCAGTACGGCATCGACTTCTACCGCCTACTGGCCGAGCAGAACCCGGACATCGAGTGCCGGGCCAACGGCAACCTCTACCTCGCCACCACCGAACCCGGCTGGTCGAAATGGGTCGCACCCGTCCTCGGCCACCCGCTCGCGCCCAGCGGCACAAGGGAGTTGACACCCCGCGAGGTCGGCACGATCACCGGCGGTGTCGTCTCGCCCGGCGGCGTGGTGGGCGGCGCCCTGCATCCCGGCGGCATCCAGATCAGCGCGGGGCGGGCCACCCGCGCGCTCGCCGACTCGGTCCGCAGACTCGGCGGCGAGATCCGCGAGCACACCCCGGCGACCGGTCTGATCATGTCTGACGGCGCGGTCATCGGAGCCCTCACGGACGCCGGCCCGATCCGCGCCCGCCGGGTGGTCCTCGCCTGCGGCGCCTGGTCCAACCAGCTGCTGCGCCCGCTCGGCCACCGCCTGCCGCTTCTGCGCGTGGTCGCCACCCGGGTCGTCTCACCGCCGTCCGGCGTGCCCGACACCATGCCGACGGTCATGGTCCCGGACCTGTACGGCCTGTGGCTGCGCGCCCACCGCTCCGGCCTCACCTGGGGCAACGGGGACGGCTACAGCCCCGCGTACGAACTCGACGACGCCGTCGGCAGCGAGAGCCGCCCGCACTACCCCGAACTCGTCGACCGCCTGCGCGAGCGGCTGCTGCCCGGACTGCGCGAACTCGTGCCCGCGCACGACCTCAGGATCGACTGGTGGCTGCAGGGCATCCCGTGCATGACACCGGACCGCAGATTCCTCGCAGGTGCCGTACCGGACGTGCCCGGGCTGTACGTCCTCGGCGGCGACAACGAGGCCGGGGTGACACACGGACCCGGACTCGGCCGTCTCATGGCCGAGTTGGTCGACGGCGGCGGCTCCGAGTGGCTGGACGCCTCCCCGTACCGGCTGGACCGCTTCGCCCCGGACCGGTTCCCCACCGAGCGGGACGTCGCCGACGCGATGCCCGCGCGACGCTAGGACGGGGACAGTGGCCCTGTACACCGAGGTTGTGGAGCGGTACTTCGCCCGCCTGCACAGCGACGCCGGCGTCACCGACGCGCTGGACCTCGATGTGTCACCCGACGGCCGGTCGATCGCCTTCACGGCGACGGTGCGGACCGCCGGCGCACCGGATCCGCTGTACCAGGCAGCGGTGGTCGACCTGGCCACGGGAGCGCTGACCAGGCAGGACCCGGGCCGCAGGCCCCGCTGGACGCGGGACGGCGCGCACCTTGCGTGGCTCGGCGACGACTGGGTCGAGACGGTGCGCCATGCTTCCCGCCCGCAGGTGGTCCGGC
>NZ_JAWOAI010000376.1:0-10029 GCF_033194735.1 Streptomyces sp. W16 | reverse complement strand
CCCCAGGACCACGTGGACGCGCGTGAGGCCGGCTGTGCGCAGGATCCCGACCGCGTGCTCCACGAGGGGCCGCCCCCGGTGTTCCAGCAGCGCCTTGGGCCGCCCGCCGAGCCGCCGGCCACCTCCGGCGGCGAGCAGCAGCCCGGCCGCCTGCTCTTCGTTTCGCGTCATACGTCCTGCATACCTGACCGGGCGGCGACCGCAGGGAATCCTCAGACTTAATTTCGGTCAGTGGAGTGGCGCACCCCGTGCCCGGTGGCGTTTACTGGCCCGCGTCCCTCGGCGCCCGACCAGTGTTGCGGGGTGCGCGCGGCGGGATCACAAAGTTCTTGCGCACGAAGACGTGCGAGGGGGGAGAGCTGTGTTGCGGAGCTTGGGGCAGAGGTCAGTGACCGGCAGCGACGAGGATCCGAGGGTGGCGGAACTGCGGACCGCGGTGTCCCGGTTGCGCCGCGAACTGGCCGCGCATCCGGCCGAGTTCCCCGACCGTGTCATCGCCGAGGACGAACTCGCGGCGCTGGCCGCGATGACCATCGACGGCATCCCCGAAATCCCGCGCCTGCGCCGCTCGTTGCTCCTGATCGCCGGCGCGATCGGCTCGGTGAGCGCGCTCGCGAGGGGGCTGACGGACGTACGCAACGCGGTGGACCTGTTCGGGCAACCTCGGGGCGGGCAGGGCTAGTTCACCACCAACGGCGCGACGGGAACGGTCCCCGGTAGCCCGTGTGCGTGGTGTTCCGCTGCTCGAACTCCCCGCAGAGCCAGGTCTCCTGGACGAACTCGGTGCGGGCGTCCCAGGCGTCGAAGATGTTGTCCGGGCCGCGCTTGCCCTCGACCAGCCGGTAGATGTCCTTGGCGCTTCGGAAGCAGGCCAGTCCGCTCATCAGCCCGTGCCCCACCGGGTGGTAGTCGGACCACGCGCACGCGACGCAGGCCCGCAGCCGCGTCCCGTCGGGCAGTCGCCGCTGGAGCTCGTTCAGCGCGTCCTCGAAGTCGTGGTCGCCGTCGTTGCGGTACTCGCGGCCGTCCAGGCGCAGGGTGGTGGTCAAGGTCTCCGCCTCCAGCCCCCTGCCCGGTCCGGCCGGCGCCCCGAGCCGCAACGCGCAATCCAGCACCACCGTGCGCACGCCCTGCCCCTCGACCGCGATGGACATCGGCACCTCCCACTCCAGGAGGCAGGAGCACAGCGCCCCGTCGAAGAAGGTGAACGGGTCCTCCGGCGGCTCGCCGCCCAGCGCGCCGAGGTCGTCCATGCTGTCGCCCTCGAAGCGGACGCCCCGGATCGTCGTACGGATCAGCTCCCGCCCGTCCGACTCGAAGACGACCGCCTCGGTGCCGTGCCGGTCGGTGTACCGGCCCGGCCAGAACTGCCCGGCGCTCACGCGGGGTTCTGGCTGGCCAGTGCCTCCGACAGTTCGCCGGCCACCTGCTGGAGCACCGGCACGATCTTCTCGGTCGCCGACTCGGTGACCCGGCCCGCCGGACCCGAGATCGAAATCGCGGCGGCGGTGGGGGAGTTGGGCACGGAGACCGCGAGGCAGCGCACGCCGATCTCCTGCTCGTTGTCGTCGATCGCGTAGCCGAGTCGGCGCACGTCCTCCAGGGCCGCGAGGAAACCCTCCGGCGTGGTGATCGTCTTGTCGGTCGCGGCGGGCATGCCGGTGCGGGCGAGCAGCGCGCGCACCTCGTGGTCCGGGGTATTGGCGAGCAGGGCCTTGCCGACGCCCGTGGAGTGCGGCAGGACGCGCCGGCCGACCTCGGTGAACATCCGCATCGAGTGCTTGGACGGCACCTGCGCCACGTACACGATCTCGTCGCCGTCGAGCAGCGCCATGTTCGCCGTCTCACCGGTCGCCTCGACCAGCCGGGCGAGATAGGGGCGGGCCCAGGTGCCGAGCAGCCGGGACGCCGACTCGCCGAGGCGGATCAGGCGCGGGCCGAGGGCGTACCGCCGGTTCGCCTGCTGGCGGACGTAACCGCAGACCACCAGCGTGCGCATCAGCCGGTGGATGGTGGGCAGCGGCAGGCCGCTGCTCGCGGAGAGCTCGCTCAGGCCGACCTCACCGCCCGCGTCGGCCATCCGCTCCAGCAGGTCGAAGGCGCGCTCAAGGGACTGGACACCACCCGTGGCGGACTTGGTGGAGTCGGTGCTGCTGGCGCTGGACGGCGGCACGGCGCGTTCCTTTCGGCACAGGCGGGAAGGGCTGAAGCCTACCCGGGGGTCGGTTGACTCCCCGCCGGTGCGTAGCTACGTTCTGCTTGCCGGAAGTTTAATTCCGCTTTGTGGAAACGTCCAGAGTGTGCGCGGTGGGCGCATCGTGGAGAGGTGTGCCCTTGACGGTACGGGAGCGGGAGTGAAGACTCCTTCAACAGAACGTTGAATTCCGTTACGTGGACGTAAATCCCGTTACCCGGAAGCAACAACGGCGGCAGAGAGAGGGGTCCGGGTGTCCGACGCTGAACTGGTGGTGCGCTCCACACGTGTCATCACTCCCGAGGGGACGCGCGCGGCGGCGGTCGCGGTCACCGGCGGGAAGATCACGGCCGTCCTCCCCTACGACGCCCAAGTCCCGTTCGGAGCACGGTTCGAGGACTTCGGCGACGACGTCCTGCTGCCCGGCCTGGTCGACACCCATGTGCATGTGAACGACCCCGGCCGCACCCACTGGGAGGGCTTCTGGACCGCCACCCGCGCGGCGGCGGCCGGCGGCATCACCACCCTGATCGACATGCCGCTCAACTCCCTCCCGCCGACCACCACGGTCGACAACCTCCGTACGAAGCAGGAGGTCGCCGCCGAGAAGGCCCACATCGACGTCGGCTTCTGGGGCGGCGCCCTGCCCGACAACGTCAAGGACCTGCGCCCGCTGCACGACGCCGGCGTCTTCGGCTTCAAGGCGTTCCTGTCCCCGTCCGGCGTGGACGAGTTCCCGCACCTGGACCAGGACCAACTGGCCCGTTCCCTGGCGGAGATCGCCGGTTTCGGCGGCCTGCTCATCGTGCACGCCGAGGACCCGCACCACCTCGAAGCGGCCCCGCAGCACAGCGGCCCCAAGTACGCCGATTTTCTTGCCAGTCGGCCCCGCGACGCCGAGGACACGGCCATCGCGGGACTGATCGCGCAGGCCAAGCGTCTCGACGTGCGCGTGCACGTCCTGCACCTCTCCTCGTCCGACGCGCTGCCGCTGATCGCCGCCGCCAAGGCCGAGGGTGTCCGCATCACCGTCGAGACGTGTCCCCACTACCTCACCCTCACGGCCGAGGAAGTCCCGGACGGGGCAAGCGAGTTCAAGTGCTGCCCGCCCATCCGCGAGTCCGCCAACCAGGACCTGCTGTGGCAGGCGCTGGCAGACGGCACCATCGACTGCGTCGTGACGGACCACTCACCCTCCACCGCCGACCTGAAGACCGCCGACTTCGCCACCGCGTGGGGCGGCATCTCCGGCCTCCAGTTGAGCCTCGCGGCGGTGTGGACGGAGGCGCGCAGGCGCGGCTACGACCTTGCGGACGTGGTCCGCTGGATGTCGTCAAGGACCGCACAGCTGGCGGGACTTGAGCAGAAGGGCGCCATCGAGGCGGGCCGCGACGCCGACTTCGCGGTCCTCGCGCCCGACGAGACGTTCACCGTGGACCCGGCCGCCCTCCAACACCGCAACCGCGTCACGGCGTACGCCGGAAAGACCCTCAGCGGCGTCGTGAAGTCGACCTGGCTGCGCGGCGAACGCATCGTGCTGGACGGCGAGTTCACCGACCCGAAGGGCCAACTCCTGACCCGTACCCCCTGATTGACCGATTCCCCGCACCCGCAGCGGCCGACTCCCGAAAGGCAAATTCAGTGACGGCGCAGCATCCATTTCCTTTGGCTCGCTTCACCGGCGACGCGAACCCCTACGGAGGCGGTGACCCGTACGCGGACTACCGCACGGCCGACTTCCCCTTCACCCAGTACGCCAACCTCGCCGACCGGCAGCTCGGCGCCGGAGTCATCGCCGCCAACGACGAGTTCTTCGCCCAGCGCGAGAACCTCCTCGTGCCCGGGCCCGCCGAGTTCGACCCCGAGCACTTCGGCCACAAGGGCAAGATCATGGACGGCTGGGAGACCCGCCGCCGCCGCGGAACCTCGGCCGAACACCCCTGGCCGACGCCGGAGGACCACGACTGGGCGCTGGTCCGCCTGGGCGCGCCCGGCGTGATCCGGGGCATCGTCGTCGACACGGCCCACTTCCGGGGCAACTACCCGCAGGCGGTATCGGTCGAGGGCACCTCGGTGCCGGGCTCCCCGTCCCCCGAGGACCTGCTCTCCGACGACGTGAAGTGGACGACCCTGGTCCCGCGCACGCCGGTCGGAGGCCACGCGGCGAACGGTTTCTCCATCTCGGTCGAACAGCGCTTCACCCACCTCCGCGTCAACCAGCACCCCGACGGCGGCATCGCGCGCCTGCGGGTCCACGGCGAGGTCGTCCCCGACCCGAACTGGCTGGCGGCGCTGGACACCTTCGACGTGGTCGCCCTGGAGAACGGCGGCAGTGCCGAGGACGCCTCCAACCTCTTCTACTCACCCGCCACCAACACCATCCAGCCCGGCCGCTCCCGCAAGATGGACGACGGCTGGGAGACCCGCCGCCGCCGCGACCAGGGCAACGACTGGATCCGCTACCGTCTGGCCGCCCAGTCCCAGATCCGGGCCCTTGAGATCGACACGGCGTACCTGAAGGGCAACAGCGCGGGCTGGGCGTCGGTGTCGGTACGGGACGGCGAGTCCGGAGACTGGCACGAGATCCTCCCGCGCACCCGCCTCCAGCCCGACACGAACCACCGCTTCGTGCTCCCCGCTCCGGCGATCGGCACGCACGCGCGCGTGGACATCTATCCCGACGGCGGGATCTCCCGGTTGCGGTTGTTCGGTTCGCTGACGGACCAAGGGGCGGCGGCGCTGGCGGCCAGGCACCAGGAGCTGGGCGGCTGACGCGAACCGCCAAACGCCGGACGGGCATTGCAGCCCGTCCGGCGCCTTGCCAACGAGACCGGCACAATCCAGCCTGTCCGGCGCCTTGCCAACGAGGCCGCCACAATCCAGCCTGTCCGGTCCCTCTCCAACGCAGGCCGACATAACCCAGCCCGTCCGGCGTTTGAGGACGAGGCCCCTTCAGGGCCGAAGCGGGGTCTGGGGGCGCAGCCCCCAGGGACGCGAGCCCCAACGCACCCCGCACGTACTCGGCTCAACCGCCGGAGGCCTACGCTGAGTGTCCGCCGTCCACCGCGAACTCCGCCCCCGTGACGTAGTCCGCCCCCGCCAGATACGCGACCATCGAGGCCACCTCGTCCGCCGTCCCGAAGCGCCCCAGCGCCGTCATGGCAGCCTGGTCGGCCGCGTACGGCCCGTCCGCCGGGTTCATGTCGGTGTCCGTGGGTCCCGGGTGCACGATGTTCGCCGTGATCCCGCGTCCGCCCAGCTCGCGGGCGAGCGCCTTCGTCAGCCCGATCAGCGCCGACTTGCTCGTCGCGTAGAGCGTGCCGCCCGGTCCCGGCACGCGCTGTGTCATGCACGTACCGATCGTGATGATCCGGCCGCCGGACGCCATCCGCGCGGCAGCCGCCTGCGAGGTGAGGAACACCCCGCGGACGTTCACCGCCAGGACCCGGTCCACGTCGGCGAGGGACAGCCCGTCCAACGGGCCGAGCACACCCACCCCCACGTTGTTCACCAGCACATCGAGCCCGCCCAGCGCTTCCGCCGTACGCTCCACCGCCCCTGCCGCCTCCACGGCATCCGCGGAGTCCGCGCGGAGCGCCACCGCCCGCCGTCCCAGCCGCTCCACGGCCCGTACGACGTCCTCGGCCGCCTCCTTGCCCTCCACATGGGTGACGGCCACGTCCGCGCCGTCCCGTGCCAGCCGCAGCGCCGTCGCCGCACCGATGCCGCGGCTGCCGCCGGTGACCAGGGCGACCTTGCCGTTCAGAGTTCCGTAAGTCGTTGTCATGGACCCATCCCAGCGGCCGGCACACCGGCGCGCTGGCGGCGAACGGACGCCGACCTCGCGCAGCCGGAACTGATTCCGCCACCTCCCGCGTTCTCCCCACGTGACCCTTCAGCAAGAGATCGTCGGCAACGCCATGCAGATGGCGGTCGTCAACCTGAGCCCCGGCCAGACCGTGTACTGCGAGGCCGGGAAGTTCCTCTTCAAGACGACGAACGTGACCATGGAGACCCGTCTGAGCGGCCCGTCCAGCGGCGGACAGCAGCAGGGCGGCGGTGGCTCGGGCGGTATGGGCGGCATGCTGCGCCAGGCCATGGGGACGGCCATGCAGGTCGGCCAGCGCGCGCTCGCGGGCGAGTCGCTGGCGTTCCAGTACTTCACCTCCCAGGGCGGCGAGGGCACCGTCGGCTTCGCGGGCGTGCTCCCCGGAGAGATGCGCGCCCTGGAACTGGACGGCACGCGCGCGTGGTTCGCGGAGAAGGACGCCTTCGTGGCGGCCGAGTCCAGCGTCCAGTTCGGCATCGCCTTCCAGGGCGGCCGGACCGGCATGAGCGGCGGCGAGGGCTTCGTCCTGGAGAAGTTCACCGGGCACGGCACAGTGATCATCGCCGGCGCGGGGAACTTCATCGACCTGAACCCGGCCGACTTCGGCGGTCGCATCGAGGTCGACACCGGCTGCCTCGTCGCCTTCGAGGAGGGCGTCCAGTACGGCGTCCAGCGCATCGGCGGCCTCAACCGCCAGGGCCTGATGAACGCGGTGTTCGGCGGCGAGGGCCTCTCCCTGGCCACCCTGGAGGGCAACGGCCGCGTCATCCTCCAGTCCCTCACCATCGAGAGCCTCGCCAACGCCCTGAAGAAGGCCCAGGGCGGCGACAAGCAGGGCCCGACCGGCGGCATGTTCTCGACACACGCCGGGTGAGACGCCGTAGCGCCGACCGATGAGTTGCGGGGGCGGGCGGGGTCTGAGCTGATGACAACAATCCCCGCAGCAGGAAGCAGGCACCCGACATGGGCAAGCTCGTCTCCACCATCTTCGTCACCCTCGACGGCGTCTACCAGGCCCCAGGCGGCCCCGAAGAGGACACCCGCGGCGGCTTCGAGCACGGTGGCTGGAGCTTCGTGTACGGCGACGACGACTTCGGCCGCTTCGTGGTCGAGGTCTTCGGCCGCTCCGGCGCCTATCTGCTCGGCCGCCGTACGTACGACATCTTCGCCTCGTACTGGCCGAACATGACCGACCCCGCCGACCCGATCGCGTCCAAGCTGAACGCCCTGCCGAAGTACGTCGCCTCGGCCACCCTCACCGACCCCTCCTGGGCCGGTACCACCGTCCTCGGCGGCGACCTCGCCAAGGAGGTCACCGACCTCAAGGAGCGCACCGAGGGCGAGGTCCAGGTGCACGGCAGCGGCGCCCTCGTCCGGTCCCTCCTGGAACTCGACCTCCTCGACACCATCCACCTGGTGACCTTCCCGGTCGTGCTGGGCACCGGCCTGCGCCTGTTCCCCGAGGGCACCGCCCCCAGGGCCTTCAAGCGCACGGGCGGGACGATCACCGGCACCGGGGTGTCCATCCAGTCGTACGACCTGGCGGGGCGTCCGACGTACGGCTCGTACGCGGACCCGGAAAACGCCTAGTCAGCGGGGGGCCGCGCCGGTACGGTGATCGTTCCGTGTGGCAGCCACCGATGTCTCCACCCCTTCGCCGGAGACCGGGAGAGCCGCCCCCATGTCCTCGATCGTCGTACCGCGCGCCGCCGCGCCCCGCCGCACCTGGTCCACCGACCTGCCCGTCCTGCTGGTCGCCGTGGTCTGGGGCGCCAGCTATCTCGCCGCCAAGGACATCACCACGGCCCGCACGGTCCTCGCCGTCCTGGTCCTGCGCTTCGCCCTCGTCCTGCCCGTCCTGGCGGTCGTGGGCCACCGCGCACTGCGCGCCCTGACGGCCGCCCAGTGGCGCGGCGCGGCCCTGCTCGGGCTGATCCTCGCCGGGATCTTCCTGCTGGAGACCTACGGCGTCGTCCACACCTCGGCGACGAACGCGGGCCTCATCATCAGCCTCACCATGATCTTCACCCCGCTCGCCGAGGCCGCGGTGACCCGCACCCGGCCCTCCCGCGCCTTCCTCGGGGCAGCCGGCCTCTCCGTGCTCGGCGTGCTGCTGCTGACCCAGGGCGCCGGCTTCAGCCGCCCCTCCCTCGGCGACCTCCTCATGCTGCTCGCGGCCCTGGCCCGCACCCTGCACGTGCTGGCCATGTCCCGCAGCAAGGCGGTCCGGGGCGCCGACGCGCTGCCCCTGACCACCGTCCAACTCGGCGCCGCCGTCGCGGTGTTCGCTCTGCTGTCGGCCGGCACCGGCCCCACACCGTGGGCGACGGCCGCGGACTTCGGGGCGGGGGAGTGGGCCGGGCTGCTGTTCCTGTCGGTGTTCTGCACCCTGTTCGCCTTCTTCGTCCAGATGTGGGCCGTACGCCGGACCTCCCCCTCCCGGGTCGGCCTGCTGCTCGGCACCGAACCCCTGTGGGCCGCCGCGGCCGGCGTCGCGCTGGGCGGCGAACGGCTCGGCGCGTTCGGGCTGGCGGGCGGCGTCCTCGTACTTGTGGGGACCGCGTGGGGACGCCGGGCCGCGCGTTAACTCCGGGAAAACTCATCGGACTTGACGGGAGAAATCTTCAGAGTTGTCATTGACATGCCATGGTCTACGCGCGTCATCATGTGGTCATGAGATTCCCCCCACGCGCAACACGCATCGGCGCCGCAGCCGCCCTCCTGTCCGCCCTTCTCGTGGGCGGCACCGTCGCCACCGCTTCCCCGGCCGCCGCCGCGGTCGGCAGCATCTGCTACAGCGACCTGCCCGACCAGGCGTACGACACGCTCGACCTGATCGCGACGAACGGCCCCTTCCCCTACTCGCAGGACGGCACCGTCTTCCGCAACCAGGAAGGCGTCCTGCCCAGCCAGACGTCCGGCTACTACCACGAGTACACGGTCAAGACGCCCGGCTCTTCTACGCGCGGAGCTCGCCGGATCATCACTGGCAAGAAGACGCAGGAGGACTACTACACCGCCGACCACTACGTCACGTTCGACCTGATCAACTTCGGCTGCTGAGCCGACGCCAGGCCGCACCACGGCTCACCCCTCGCCCCGCGGCTCCCCCCACGTCCATGGGCCGCGGGGCGAGGCATGTCCGCCGAAAGTCTGTGATGGCGCGACTTTGGTCGCCGATCCCCGTCGGGGTGCGGTCACCGGGCCAGGCCCTGCGTAGATTTGTCGACCGTGACCGATGACAGGACCGCGCAGGTACCGCCGGCGTTCGCCGGGCGCCGCTGGCTGCTGCCGTCCGCCGTGGCCGACGAACTCGATCCCGACGTCGCGGGGCCCAGGCGCTCCCGCCGTACCGCACGCGACTGGGTCGTCGACATCTGCTGCTTCCTGCTGGCCGTGATCATCGGGCTGGCCGCCGCGCAGAGCCTCAGGAACGACACCGCGACCCCGCACCCCCTCGCCGCCGTGGACCAGCTGTTCGGGGTCCTCGCCTGCGGTGCTGTCTGGCTGCGCCGCCGCTGGCCGGTCGGGCTCGCGATCGCGATGATCCCCATCGGCTTCGTGTCGAACACGGCGGGCGGCGCCGCCATGGTCGCCGTCTTCACACTCGCCGTGCACCGCCCCTTCCGCTACGTCGCCTGGATCGGCGGCATCCAAGTGGTCCTGGCCCCGCTCTTCTACTGGCTGCGGCCGGACCCCGACCTGCCGTACGCCGGCGCGGTCCTGTTCACCGAACTGCTCATCCTCACCGTCATCGGCTGGGGCATGTTCGTACGCTCCAAGCGGCAGCTCATGCTCAGCCTGCGCGACCGCGCCCGGCGCGCCGAGACCGAGGCCGAGCTGCGTGCCGAGCAGGCTCAGCGGCTCGCCCGTGAGGCCATCGCGCGCGAGATGCACGACGTGCTCGCCCACCGGCTGACCCTGCTCAGCGTGCACGCCGGCGCGCTGGAGTTCCGGCCGGACGCGCCCCGCGAGGAGGTCGCGCGGGCGGCCGGCGTCATCCGGG
>NZ_JAWOAI010000375.1:0-10043 GCF_033194735.1 Streptomyces sp. W16 | reverse complement strand
CGCCGCCCGGCACGCCCAGTGCTTCGGCTGGGACACGGCCGCCGCCGCCACGGCCGACGTGTACACGGCCGCGGCCCAGGCCCACCGCCGTCACGTACGCTCGCACCATGGGTGAGAAAGCGGACCAGGACCGGGCGGCGCAGGTCATCGAGGGTTTCCTCAAGGGCGCCGAACTCGACTGGGAGAGCCCGGAGTCGGGCACGTTCATCGTGCAACTCCCGGGCACCCGCAAGCTGTCGACGACCGTCTCGTTCCTCGTCGGCCGCCACTCCCTCTCGCTCAACGCCTTCGTGATCCGCCACCCCGACGAGAACGAGACCGGCGTCCACCGCTGGCTCCTTGAGCGCAACCTCAAGCTGTACGGCGTGAGTTACGCCGTCGATCAGCTCGGCGACGTGTACGTCACCGGCCGGCTGCCGCTGTCCGCCGTGACAGAGGCCGAGATCGACCGCCTCCTCGGCCAGATCCTGGAGGCCGCCGACGGCAGCTTCAACACCCTCCTGGAACTGGGCTTCGCCTCCGCGATCCGTAAGGAGTACGCGTGGCGGGTGTCGCGCGGGGAGTCGACGCGGAATCTGGACGCGTTCACTCATCTGACTCGGCGGCCGACCGACTGATCGCAGCCTGACCCCTTCCCTGCTGACGGGGCTCCGTGGCATGCTCACCGCCAGCACATTTCTGAACGTCGTTCACATCCATGAAGAGCCGCGTGGGAGGACGTACGTACATGAGCCACACCCGTCTCACCAGACGAACCCTGCTCGGAAGCACGCTGGCCTTGGCGGTCCCCCTGCCGAAACCGGGACCCGAGGGCTCCAGAAGTGAAGTCCCCGCCCTCTGGCGGGAGTTCACCCGCACCCCCTTCACCCACCCGCAGATCCCCTACATCGGCGGGGCGGGCGCCCGGCGCCACCCCCGCCCCTCCCGGGTGTTCGACGTCCTCCGCTACGGCGCCGTCGCGGACGGCACCACCGACTCCGCCCCCGCGATCAACCGTGCCATCGCCGCCGCCGGCCGGGCCGGCGGCGGCACGGTCCTCATCCCGCCAGGCACTTTCCGCATCGACGACGTGATCCGCGTGGGCCACTCGAACGTGCTGGTCAGGGGCGCGGGCAGCGACCGTACGAAGCTCTGGGCGACCAAGAACCTCACCGAGCTGATCGGTGTCTACGGCTCCCGCTACGGCGGCGACAAGTCGTCCTGGTCCTGGGCGGGCGGCCTCATCTGGCTTGCCCCGACGGCCCGCCTGGACTCGCTGGTCGCCGCGATCAGGGCGAAGGCCTGGCCCTTCGAGGGCTGGACCGGCAACAGGCGTGACGAATGGCGGCAGTTGACGACCATCGAGCCGGCGAGGCAGGGCGCGTGGACGGTGAGGGTGGCGGATGCCTCCCAACTGAAGCCGGGCGAACTGGTGTTGCTCCGCCTCTCCGACGACACCGGCCACACCCTCCTCCAGCACATGGCGGGCGGCGGCCCCGGCCCCGAGGCGTACTACTGGGACGACAAGACGAAGCTGCTGTCGTACGTCCCCTACGAATGGCCCGTCCGCATCGCACACGTCCACGGCCGCAGGGTGACTCTCGAACGCCCGCTGCCCCTCGACCTCCGCCCCGAGTGGAGCCCTCAACTGACCACCCTTGTACAGGAGTTGACGGGCTCGGGCGTCGAGGGCCTCACCCTGGAGGCGGTCGAGACCCCGCAGCAGCCGCACCTCCTCGACAAGGGCTACAACGGGGTCGTCCTCCAATGCGCCTACGACTGCCGGCTGGACGACGTGACGGTCCGTCATGTCGACAACGGCTTCGGCCTGGTGGCATCCTCGGCGTGCACCCTGCGCGGTACGACGGTGGCGGGCCGCGGCTCGCACCACCCCTACTTCTGCCGCGAGGGCTCGCACGACAACCTCATCGAGGACTTCACGATCGAGGAACGGACGGTTCCGGCACCGGCCAACACTCAGCTCCACGGCATCAACGTCGAGGGCCTGTCCTCGTACAACGTCTGGTCGCGCGGCGACATGCGCATGGGCACCTTCGACAGCCACCGCGGCCTGCCCTTCGCCAACGTCCGCACCGACATCACGGTGAACAACAACGGCCGCCACGGCGGCGACGCGAACGCCGGCCCGCTCTTCGGCGCCCGCTTCACCCACTGGAACATCCGCGTCACCAACGGCCGCGCGGGCCTGATGAAGATCGACCAACTGGCGCCGTACAGCGCCACGGTGGGCGTCAACACGGTCACCGAGTTCGACCAGACCGACGTCCCGGACTTCACCGGCGACCTGCACTCACGCCTGGAGCTCTACGGCACGACGGACGTCGTACGGCCGCGGAACCTGTACGAGGCGCAGCGCGAGCTGTGACTCAGGTGCGCCACAGGGTGTCGTAGCCGATGAAGTCGAACATGCTGATGCCGGGCGGGAGTTGGCGTTGCTCGCCGGTGAAGCGGTGGGCGCCGACGGACGCGGTGACCGAGGGATCGGAGACCCACAGCCGCTCGAAGCCGCGCTGCTCCAGCCAGGCGCAGATCTGCGGGACGAGGTCCGGGGCCTTGCGGTTGCGCGTCCAGACCACCGTGCCGCCGGTACGGCAGAGTTGGGTGCAGTGGTCCAGGAGGCGTTCGACGTCCGGGTCGGTGATGTTGCCGAGGACGCCGCACAGGAGGACCAGGTCGGCGGGTGCGAGGTCGGCGTACTGATCCGTCGACGAGGCGTCCCCGGCGACGACTTCGACCCCGGGGAGGACTGCGGCCCGGGCGGCCTCGGTCGCGTCGGCGACGTTGCGTTCGTCCAACTCGACCAGCCGGGCACGGACTTCGGCCCTGCGCGGATGGTCGGCCAGTACGCCGATCAGGTCACGGCCCTGTCCGGCGCAGAGGCTGATCGCGGTGAGCGGGCCAGGCGGAGCGGTGTCGAGGGCGTACCGGACGCGTTCCTGGACCAGGGCGAGGCGCTCGCTGAGGTAGGAGTCGGGGGAGTCGTACGCGTCGTGCCACTCGTGCCAGTCCATGCGCGGAATCTAGCCGCGGTGTTGATCTCTGTCGCGTGAATAACGTCCCGGCGTGACTCCCACCAACTTCCGGAAATGGCGGGTGAGATGGGACTGGTCGTAGAAGCCGGTCGCCGCCGCCACCTCGCCCGGCGGGCGCCCGTCGAGCAGGAGCCGGCGGGCGCGGTCGACGCGTCGGGACATCAGGTACTGGTGCGGTGCGATGCCGTACGCGCCGCTGAACGCCCGTACCAGATGGGCGGGATGGGCGTGCACGAGCCGGGCGGCCTCGTCGAGCGCGATGCCCTCGGTGACGCGCTCGTCGAGGAGTTCGCGCAGGGTGCGGGCGAGGGCGGGGTCCGTGGTGGGGGCGGGGGAGGACGGCCGTAGGTGGGCGTGCAGTCGTTCGGCGATGAGGGTGAGGCGGCTCTCGGCCTCCAGTTCGTCGCCGGGGTGGTCGAGCGCGGTGTGCAACTCGCCTACTCGCAGCCGGAGTTCGGGATCGCGGAGGTCGGGCCGGTCGACGGCGGAACCGATCAGATCGTCCGGGAGATGCGTGCCGTCGAGATACAGGACCCGCTTGCGGAAGCCGTGCGGGGTGGCGGGGGAGCCGTTGTGCGGGACGTGCGGCGGCAGCAGGGACACCGTGTCGTGCGGGGTGCCGTGCTCGTGCCGGTCGAGGTCGTACCGTACGGCGCCGTCGTCCACGATCAGCAGCGTCCACGCGTCGTGCACATGCATCGGGTAGGCGTACTCGGTGAAGTGGGCGTGGAACACCTCGACGACACCGGGGATGCGGGGCCGCCACGCGGAGACTTCCTGCCGGAGGCGCTGCGGGGCCATGCAAAGAACGTACAAGACGGGGGCGTGGGGTGGTCGGCAGTCTCGCCGTATGAACACCGACATCACTGCTGAACCGATGCGTTTCGACACCAAGATCGCCGTCCTGCTGCGGGACGACCTGGAGCCCTGGCAGCGCCTGAACGTCACGTCCTTCCTGGTCAGCGGGCTGGGTTCGCAGGTTCCCGAGGTGATCGGAGAGCCGTACGAGGACGCGGACGGGGTGGCGTATCTGCCGATGTTCCGGCAGCCGGTGATGGTCTTCGAGGCCACGAAGGAGGTCATGGCGGCGGCCCATGCGCGGGTGCTGTCCCGTGCCCTGCCGCGCGCGGTCTTCACGTCCGACCTCTTCGGCACCGGCAACGACCGCGACAACCGGGCGGCGGTGCGGGCCGTCGCCACGGCCGAGCTGGATGTGGTGGGGCTGGTTGTTTATGGGCCTCGGAACGGGGTGGACAAGGTGGTGAAGGGGGCGCGGATGCACCCGTGACGCCATCCATGACCGAATCTGCACAGGGCGTGCGCAACCGCGGCGCGGGCGGGGCGCGTTGGGGCCGAGTTGTCCGGTTCCAACCGGCCACCGCACGGCCTGTCAGCCCGCTGTGCGCCGCCGAGTGTAGAGAACCCGGACCCAACTCGTGTGCACACTCACACGGTTCGGTCGCCGCCGGGTTCAACTGCCCTGCCGGGAGCGGGTTCGGACTGGATGCCCCGCACGTCGCGTGGTTTGATCCTGCGCATCGCGGCCCGCAGCCTGTCCCCAGCGGGACCGCATCCCCATGTGGACCACCACGCGAAGGGCAGTTTCCCCATGAACTCCGCTCCCCAGGTTCAGACCTCCGAGATCTCCGACGCCGAGCTCGACACCGTTTCCGGCGGCGTGAGCCCGCAGATCAGCATCAGCGTCGGCTCGACGACCCTCAGCAGTGCGGACCTCCTCGCCGAGGTCGACTCGGTCAAGGCGACTGTCCTGGGCACCCTCGGCGGCACCCTCGCTGCGCTCCCCCACAACGTCGGCGTGAACGTCGGCTACTGACCGACGCCCGTCGGCGGTCATCGCCGGTCATCGCCAGTCACGACGACGAGCCCCCTGCCGGCAGAAGATGTGCGGGCAGGGGGCTCGTCGTCGTCGGGAATGCCGTCGTCGGGAAGGTGATGGGTGATGGCGTGGCCGTGTCGTCGCAGGGCGGCCGTCAAGCCGCGCTGACCTCCGGTGCCGCCGCGGCGGCGGAGGGCTCGTGGGCTGCCGTCTCGTTCGCCGGCAGCCGCCGCATCAGCACCCCGTACCCCACCGCCGCCCCCGTCCCCACGACCGCGCACAACCCCCACAGCCACTCCGCCCCGAACCGGTCGATGACGAAGCCCGACATCAGCGGGGCGACGAGCGCGGCGACCGCCCAGGACAGGGTGTACATGCCCTGGTAGCGCCCGCGTCCCTGGACCGGGGAGAGGCGGACCACGAGGCCCGTCTGCGTCGGGGCGTTGATCATCTCGCCGAGGGTCCACACGCACACCGTGAGGGCGAAGACGCCGACCGAGCCGGCGAACGCGGTGAGCCCGAAGCCGTAGCCCGCGAGGATGGACGAGACGACCAACAGCCGCTTGGCGTCGCGGTGTTCGATGAGGCGGGTGACCGGGATCTGGAGGGCGACGATGAGGAAGCCGTTGACGGCGATCGCGGTGCCGTAGTCGGCGGGCGTGAACCCGGCCTCGCCCATCGCGACCGGCAGTCCGACCGAGCCCTGCTGGAAGACGAGGGCGACGAGGAAGGACAGCCCTACGACGCTCATGAACCGCCCGTCGCGCAGTACGGTCCCGAGCCCCACCGCGTCCACGGGCTTCCTGCCGTCGTCGGCCGCGACCGTGGGCCGGGACTCGGGCAGCTTCAGGAAGACGACGACCGCGCAGGCCGCCGTCATCCCGGCCTCCAGCAGGAACCCGGCGCGGTAGCTGACCTCGGCGATGAACCCGGCGGCCATGGAGGAGACGGCGAAACCGAGGTTGATGGCCCAGTAGTTGAGGGAGAACGCGCGGACGCGGTCCTCGGGGCGCACGATGTCGGCCATCATCGCCTGCACCGCCGGGCGGGACGCGTTGCTCGCCATCCCGACCAGGAAGGCGACACCGGCGATGGCGAGGGGGTCGTGCATGAAGCCGAGCAGCGCCACGGCCGCCGCGGTGGACGACTGGGCGATGAGGAGGGTGGGACGACGCCCGAGCCGGTCGGTCATCACGCCCGAACCGATGGACGAGACGACCCCGCCGAGCCCGTGCAGCGAGGCGACCAGGCCGGCGTAGGTGGCGGAGTAGCCGCGGTCGAGGGTCAGATACAGGGCCATGAAGGTCGAGACGAACGCCCCGAGCCGGTTGACGAGGGTGCTGGTCCACAGCCACCAAAACTCGCGGGGCAGACCGGAGACGGTTTCCCGGGCGGCACGTCTCAGGGCGGCGAGTGGCATGGATCGATCCCCCATGTAAGCGGCTACGGCGGTGAGCACAACTTACGAACAGGGCGCCCGGTCGGACCACTCAATTAACAGAAGCCGTCAACTGTCGGACGGAGGGGCGGGCACCCGGCGATGGCCCGAATGCGTGGATTACGCTCTGAGGCATGGCCGACGCACCGTACAAGCTGATCCTCCTCCGCCACGGCGAGAGCGAGTGGAACGCGAAGAACCTGTTCACCGGCTGGGTGGACGTCAACCTGAACGAGAAGGGCGAGAAGGAGGCGGTCCGCGGTGGCGAACTCCTGAAGGACGCCGACCTCCTCCCCGACGTGGTCCACACGTCCCTCCAGAAGCGGGCGATCCGCACCGCGCAGCTCGCCCTCGAATCCGCCGACCGCCACTGGATCCCGGTCCACCGCAGCTGGCGCCTGAACGAGCGCCACTACGGCGCCCTCCAGGGCAAGGACAAGGCGCAGACCCTCGCGGAGTTCGGCGAGGAGCAGTTCATGCTGTGGCGCCGTTCCTACGACACCCCGCCGCCCCCGCTGTCCGACGACTCGGAGTTCTCCCAGTCCGCCGACCCGCGCTACGCCTCCATCCCCCCGGAGCTGCGCCCCCGCACGGAGTGCCTGAAGGACGTCGTCGTCCGCATGCTCCCCTACTGGTACGACGGCATCGTCCCCGACCTCCTCGCGGGCCGCACGGTCCTGGTCGCGGCCCACGGCAACTCGCTCCGCGCCCTGGTCAAGCACCTCGACGGCGTCTCCGACACCGACATCGCGGGCCTGAACATCCCGACGGGCATCCCGCTCGCATACGAACTGGACGCCTCCTTCAAGCCGCTCAACCCCGGCGGCACGTACCTCGACCCGGACGCGGCTGCGGCCGCGATCGAGGCGGTCAAGAACCAGGGCAAGAAGAAGTAACCCGAGCTGTACAAGCCCCCTGCCTGTGGGTTCTCCGCCGGTAGGGGGCTTGTTGCTGCGCCGGTGCGACCAACGGCGACCGCTCGGTTCCCGAGCTCCCAACTACACTCGGAGACAAGTGAATTGGGGGGAGCGGCGATGCTGAAGTTCATGGACTGGTCCGTGGTCGCCATGGGGTGTGTGCTGGTTCTGGTGGCTCTCGGTGGGCGGTGGTGGGAGCGGGCCAAGGGGCACAAGGGAACCGGTCCCGGTCAGGGCACGCGCTTCTTCTGGGCGTGGCTTCCCCTGCTCATGGGGCTGGGGATGATCGCCGCCAACCTGCCGGCGCTGCTGCACGCGTCGCACACGGTCGTCATGACCATGGACACTCTCAACCTCGTCCTGGCGGTCACGACGATGGTCCTGGCCCTCCGGGCGGCACGTCACTTCTTCCGGGGACGAGGTCTTCGTACCCTCGAATGAACGTCCCCGCCCTGGGATTCGCATGAGACGCGGACGGCCCGGGTTCGCATCCCATGCGAACCCGGGCCGTCTCTGCGTGCGTCAGCGGGACCTCAGCGCCGCCAACTCGCCTTCACCAGCGCCGGTACGAAGCGCAGCGCGTCCACCGTGCCCACGCCCGTCGCCATGTCGTAGCCGTTGACGGCCGTGTAACCGGTCACGCCCGCGTACGTGTTGTTCGTGCCGTCGTTCACGTCGACGATGCCGTTGCTCTTGGCGCCGTGCTTCGCCAGCGCGTACAGCGCCTCGTTGATGTTGCCGACGCGGTGGCCGGCCGCCTGGTCGGCGAGGGCGACGATGCCCGAGAAGAGCGGGCTGGCCTCACTCGTGCCGCCGTAGACGTCCCAGCCGATCGCGGTCGGGTCGTAGCTGGAGTAGACCCACGCGCCGCCGTTGACCGCGGCCGCCATCGACACGTCGGGCGTGGCGCGCTGGGTGCCGACGATGCTCTTCACGCCGTTCTGGAAGGACGGGCGGGAGAACACGTGGGACTGGCCGCCGCCGCCCGCGCCGTAGTCGTTGTAGACGCTGTCGGGTGTGACGCGCTCGCCCTTGTCGTTCAGGTGGAGCTGCGTGCCGCCGATCGACGTGACCAACGGGTCGGAGGAAGGCCAGGAGTTGACGGGCTTGTCGTAGAGGGCCGAGCCGTCCAGGTTGTAGTCGGTGGCGCCGCCGTCGCCGGAGGAGGCGAGGACGGTGACGTGCTTGCGGCCCGCGTCCTGGAAGGCGTAGCGCAGCTTCTTGATGCTGGAGAAGTCGCCCTGGTCGAAGCCGGGGAAGGTGTTCTCGGTGGCGCCGAAGCTCTGCGTGATGACGTCGCCGACGCCGTGGTCGATCAGGTACTTCTCGGCGTCCATCATCTCCGGCAGGCCGGTGACGCCCTCGGTCTCGGCGACCGCCGTCTCCACCAGCACGATCTTCGCGTCGGGCGCGACCGCGTGGGCCATCTCGACGTCCAGGGTGGACTCGCCGGCCCAGCCGGTCATGTCCGCGTTGGTGGGGTCGAAGACGGGGACGTTGCCCCACTTGACCACGTTGACCTTGGCGCTCTTCAGGCCGAACTGCTTGCTGTAGACGTCGAGATCGTGCTGGATCGTCGGCGAGCCGAACGAGTCGACGATGACGATCGTGCGTCCCTTGCCCGTAATGCCCTTCCGGTACAGGGAGTTGAGGTTGTACGCGGTGCGGTACTGCAGCGGGTTGTAGCAGGCGATCTGCCACTTGGCCTCGCACTGCGCGCTGGAGAGCGGGCTCGGCACGTCGCGGGCGAGGGCGTGGCCGGCGATGGCCGGGATCGCCTTCGTCTGCGGTACGGCGGCGGACGCTGCGCTGCTGACGCCGGCCAGCGGGGCGGTCGCCAGGGCGGCGACGGCGAGGGTGGCGGTGGCGGCGGTGGAAGCCGCGATGCCGCGTCTGGTGCGCGCTATGTGCATGTATCGCCCCTGGATGATTGTGAGTTGCACGCGATGGTCTGCGTGCATCTCATCCAGTGAGACATGCACAGGACAAGTCAGTTGAACTGCCGATGCCGAAGCTTTTGCCCAAACAGCACCCAGTGCTCGAACGGTCCTGCCGACCGGGCGGGTCGACTCAGACCGCGGACCCGGCCCCGGCCAGCCGCCGGAACGCCTCGGTGGTGCGGGGATGCGCGATCTCGTCCAACAGGTGCCGCCACTCGGGATCACCCATGGCGGGGTGCGCCAGGTCCCACGCGGCCAGCAGCGGGGCGAGCGCGTTCTCGCCGGGGACCTCGGCCGGGTCGGTGAACTGCCTTGATTCCATGGGACGTTCCTTCCGGGCGGGCGATCGGTTGCGATCGACTGGGGACCAACTGGCTTCTACGATGCCTTCGTCCGCCCGCGTGAACCATGGAGCGCCCCACCCGATCGGGGGTGGGGCTGACCGCACCCCCGGGCACCGCCGAGCACCCCTGGCGCGGCGTCAGATCGAGTACGGCACCGCGTGCACCTCGTCCGCCCGGTGCCCCGCGCGCTCGTGGACGCGCTGGACCGCCTCGGGCGACGGGGCCTCCGAGAGGCAGTAGACGGTTCCGGAATCCGGGTCCGCCCAGGCCCGCTCGAAGTGGACGCCCTCGTCCTTCTCCACGGCGAGATCCGCCTTGTGGGCCGCCATCAACTGGTCGGCCGTGATGCCCTTCATCCCGTGATGTACGTCCATGTACTGAGCCATGGCCTCGCACCTCCTCGTGCTTCGCCCCTCCTCAATGCTGCGCTCCCACGCCGTCCGGGGCCACCGGCGGCGCCCGCACCCGCGAGGAGCACCGCCGGCCGGAGACGCCGGAGGGGCCACGGCGCCGTAGCACCGAGGCCCCTCCGGGA
>NZ_JAWOAI010000374.1:0-10060 GCF_033194735.1 Streptomyces sp. W16 | reverse complement strand
AGGGCTGGGGCGAGCCCGGACTCTCCGGCGCCGAACGGCTCTACGCCTGGAACACCCTCGAAGTCCTCGCCCTCGGCGCGGCCGACGCCGACCGGCCGGTCAACGCGATCCCCGGCACCGCCCGCGCGGTCCTTCAGCTCCGGTACGTCGTCGGCACCGACGTCGACACGGCCGCCGAGACCGTCGCCCGGCACCTGGCCGCGCACGGGTACCCGATGGTCGACGTCCGCGTCCTCGGCAGCTTCGCCGCGAGCCGCACCCCGCTCGACGACCCGTGGGTGAGCTGGACCCGGACCACGCTGGAAGAGGTCACGGGCGGCCCGGTCGCCGTACTGCCCAACATCGGCGGCTCGCTGCCCAACGCCGTCTTCACCGACATCCTCGGCCTGCCGACCCTCTGGCTGCCCCACTCCTACCCCGGCTGCCTCCAACACGCCCCCGACGAACACCTGTTGGCGTCGATCGCCCGCGAGGGCCTGGTCCTGGCGACCGGCCTCTTCCACGCACTCGGCCACCCGCCCACGGAACGGCCGCTCCCCACGCACGCATAGCGCCGACCGCCCCACCCGATTCTCGGCACCCGCACCCCGTCCGGCACACCACTCCCCAACTCCCGCCGGAAGGACCCCCGATGACCGCTCCGTCCCCCCAGCCGACCCAGCCCGCCCAGTCCGCCCACCCCGACGGCACCCGAGGGCCCGGCCGCCCCACCGCACGACGTGCCGTCGCGGCGGCCACCATCGGCAACGCGCTCGAATTCTTCGACCTCGCCCTGTACGCGCTGATGGCGTCGTACATCGGCCGTACGTTCTTCCCCGGCGGCAACCCGGGTGTCCAACTGGTGCAGGCCTACGCCGTGTTCGGCGTGACGTATCTGATACGGCCGCTCGGCGGGCTGTTGCTCGGTGCGTACGCGGACCGCAACGGCCGTAAGAAAGCACTGGTGTTGTCGATCCGGCTGATGGTGCTCGGCACGCTGCTGCTCACGGTGATGCCCGGCTACGCGACCCTCGGGATCGCGTCGACCCTGGGGATCGTGGTCGCGCGGCTGATCCAAGGGTTCGCCGCCGGGGGCGAGTTCGGGGCGGCGACCTCGTTCCTGGTCGAGCACGACGACCGGCGCAAGAGTTTCCTCGGCAGCTTCCAGTTCGCCGGTCAGGGCCTGTCCACGCTCATGGCGGCGGGCTTCGCTGCGGCTCTCACGGCGCTGCTGTCCGACGCCCAGATGACGTCGTGGGGCTGGCGGGTGCCGTTCGCGTTCGGGCTGCTGATCGGCCCGGTGGGCTATTTCGTACGCCGCTACATGGACGAATCCCCGGCAATGGCACCGGAGTTGGCGTCAGCCGCCCCGACGCCCTCCCCGATCGTGTCGGTCTTCCGGCACCACTGGGGCGGGCTGCTGATCGCCGGCGGTGCGCTGATCGTCTCGACGGCGCTGAACTTCATGCTCCAGTACCTGCCGACGTACGGCATCGGCCAACTGGGCCTGGACGCCTCGCTGTCGTTCACGGCACTGCTCATCGCCGGTGCCGTCCTGACCTTCGTCACCCCGCTCGTGGGGCTGCTGGGCGACCGCCACGGCAGGCTGCGCATCATGATCCCGGCCGCGCTGCTGATCGGCGTGAGCGTGGTGCCGCTCTTCCTGTGGCTGAACGCCTCGCCGTCCTTCCTCACCCTCGCGCTGTGCACCACGATCCTCGCCCTGCTCAAGGCGGTGTACTTCGGCACGCTGCCGTCGGTGATGGCCGACGTCTTCCCGGCCCGGGCCCGCGCGACGGGCCTGTCCTTCAGCTACAACACCACGGTCGCGCTCTTCGGCGGCTTCACACCGACGATCGCCGCGGCCCTCATCGAGACGACCGGTTCGCCGGTGTCACCGGGCTACTACCTGCTGGCCACGGCCGTGTTGAGCACCACGGCCCTGACGGTCGCGCTGCGCACCGGCCGGATCCGGTGACGGGGATGGGGATGGGCGGCGCGCATGTCAGTGCGCCCGCACCTCGTACGTCGCCACCCGCACCGACGCGTCGTCCAGGCACTCCCCGGAGACCAGGTCGAAGCGCTGCTTGAGCAGTGGCGAGGCGACGAACGGGCGGCCCTGGTGGGTGCCGGTCAGGCCGCGGGAGAGGACGGCCGCACCGCTGAAGGGGTCGCGGTTGTCGATGCCGTAGAGGGTGCCGGCACGATCGCGGAACAGGGCGACCTGGCGGCCGTCCGGCAGCAGGGCCGCCACCCCGCGGCCGGGGGTGAGCCGGTTGAGGTCGCAGACCGTGAACCAGCCCTCGGCGAGCTGGAGTTGGACCTTCAGGTCGGTCGTCTCGGGAGCCAGGGTCATCGCTGGGCGCTTCCTTCCAGGACGTCTGCGGTCTGCTGGGGCCGCATGCCGATCGTCAGCAGCGGCAGGTCGGGCTTGATCTGGTCGCGCTCGGGGACGAAGCCGACGACCGGGTCCGGGGTGTCCGGCGCGTTCACGAAGGACACGAACCGGCCCAGCTTCTCGGGGTCGTTGATGGTCTCGGCCCACTCGTCGCGGTACCCGGCGACATGCGCGGCCATCAACGACTCCAGCTCCCCGCAGATACCGAGCGAGTCCGCCACGACCACGTCACGCACATGGTCCAGGCCGCCCGGAATCCGCTCCAGCCACACGCTGGTGCGCTCCAGCCGGTCGGCCGTGCGGATGTAGAACATCAGGAACCGGTCGATCAGACGCACCAGTTCGGCATCGGACAGGTCCTTCGCCAGCAGGTCCGCGTGGCGCGGGGTCGCGCCGCCGTTGCCGCCGACGTAGAGGTTCCAGCCGCCGGCGGTGGCGATGATCCCGAAGTCCTTCGACTGGGCCTCGGCGCACTCGCGGGCACAGCCGGAGACGGCCGACTTGAGCTTGTGCGGGGAGCGCAGGCCCCGGTAGCGCAGCTCCAGGTCGATCGCCATCCGCACCGAGTCCTGGACGCCGTAGCGGCACCAGGTCTGCCCCACACAGGACTTGACGGTGCGCAGGGCCTTTCCGTACGCGTGCCCGGACTCGAAGCCGGCGTCCACCAACCGGGCCCAGATCAGCGGCAGTTGCTCCACGCGGGCGCCGAACAGGTCGATGCGCTGGCCGCCGGTGATCTTCGTGTAGAGGCCGAAGTCCCGGGCCACCTCGCCGATCACGATGAGCTTCTCCGGGGTGATCTCACCGCCGGGGATGCGCGGGACGACCGAATAGGAGCCGTTCTTCTGCAAGTTGGCGAGGAAGTGGTCGTTGCTGTCCTGCAGGGCCGCCTGTTCGCCGTCCAGGACATAGCCGCTCGCGCCGATCGTCGGGGCGAGGGACGCGATGACCGAGGCGACCGTCGGCTTGCAGATCTCGCAGCCGTCGCCGCCCCGGGCGCTCTCACGGCCGTAGCGGTCCAGCAGGTCCTGGAAGGTGTTGATGCGGAGCGCGAGGGCGATCTCGTACAGCTCCTCGCGGGTCTGCGCGAAGCAGCCGCACAGGCCCTTGTCGACCTCGACGCCGTTCGCCTCCAGCTCGGCGGTGACCAGCTGGCCGAGCACCTTGACGCAACTCCCGCAGCCGGTACCGGCCTTGGTGCACTTCTTCACCTCGGGCACGCTCGTGCAGGAGTGCTCGGTGACCGCACCGCGGATCGCGCCCTTGCTGACGTTGTGGCAGGAGCAGATGACCGCCGCGTCGGGGAGGGCGGAGGGACCGAGCTGGACGGCCTCCCCGGAACCGGCCGGCAGCACCAACTGCTCGGGGGAGACGGGCGGTACGGACCCCGTGAACGCGCGCAGCGTGCCGTACGCGTCCGCGTCGCCGACCAGGATGCCGCCCAGCAGCTCGCCGCCCCGGCCGATCACCAGCTTCTTGTACGTCCCCGCCCGCGCGTCGGAGTAGACGACGTCGAGGCAGTCCGCGGTGGCGCCGTGCGCGTCGCCGAAGGACGCCACGTCCACGCCGAGCAGCTTCAGCTTGGTCGACAAGTCCGCCCCGGTGAAGGCGGATTCGTCCTGCGCGATGGTCGCCGCGACCGTCTCCGCCTGCTCGTATCCGGGCGCCACCAGGCCGTACACCCGGCCGTCCGCCGCCAGCGCGCACTCGCCGATCGCGAAGACATACGGGTCGGTGACCGTACGGCACTGCTCGTCGACCGCGATACCGCCGCGCTCGCCGACCGACAGCCCCGATTCCCGGGCGAGTTGGTCGCGGGGGCGGACACCGGCGCTGAACACCACCATGTCGGTGGCGAGTTCGGAACCGTCCGACAGCTTCATGCCGGTGACGGCTCCGTCCGCGTCCGCCACGATCTCCTGCGTACCGGTCCCCGTGTGGACCGTAAGACCCATGTCCTCGATCGTGCGCAGCAGGGCCGCGCCGCCGCCCGCGTCGACCTGCACCGGCATCAGCCTGGGCGCGAACTCCACGATGTGCGTGGCCAGTCCGAGCCCCTTGAGCGCACCGGCGGCCTCAAGGCCGAGCAGCCCACCGCCGACCACCGCACCCGTCGTGGCCCGCGACTTCGCGTACGCCTCGATCGCGAGCAGGTCCTCGATCGTGCGGTAGACGAAACAGCCGTCGGAGTCCTTGCCCGGCACCGGCGGCACGAACGGGTACGAGCCGGTGGCGAGGACGAGGCTGTCGTACTCGACTGTCAGTCCGGAGCGGGCCGTTACCGTCTTCGCCGCCCGGTCGATCGTCTCCGCGGGGTCGCCGACGTACAGCTCGATGCCGTGGTCCTTGATGAACTCGGCGTCCGTGAGCGACAGTTCCTCGGGGGTGCGGCCCGAGAAGTACGAGGTGAGCTGGACGCGGTCGTAGGCCGGACGCGGCTCCTCGCACAGCACGACCACACGGTGCGTGGCGGTCAGGCCGCGCTCGGCGAGCGCTTCGAGGAAGCGCTGACCGACCATGCCGTGGCCGACGAGCACGATGGTGGGCACCACACGCGGATTCGAGGTCATGTCCAGGAGCCTGCGACTCCGGTGTTACCCGACCGCATCACATCTGTTTCCCGTGAGGAACGCTGCCCTCAGCGGGAGCGCGCGGGGGGTGTGAGGGTTCCGGGCGAGCGCCGGGGGAGGAGTGTGAGGACGGGTCGGGCCGCGCCGGTTCGGTTAACCGAACCCCGCACTTCCGTGCAGGCACCATCGTGTACGGCGGGCGGCGGCGGAACGCTGGAGACATCGGTTTTCAGCGGTTCACGCCCAGGAGGCAGCCCCATGAACGGTGTCCGACAGGCACAGACAGAGGCACAGGCACAGGCCCACGACACGGCGGCGGTGCGGATGTGGCGGGTCGCCCGCGAGCCCTTCACCGCCGCCACCTGGCGCCGCACCGCCTACGCGGTACTCGCGCCGCCGGTGAGCCTGGCGTGCGTCCCGCTCTCGCTGCTCGGCGCTCCCACCGCCCGCTGGCAGCGCGGCCTCGTCCACCGCTTCCTGGACAAGGACATTCCCGGCACCGCACGGCGCGGCGGCCTGCTCCACGCCCTCCTCGCCACCCCCCTCAACCTCCTCACCGCACTCATCACGGTCTACGGCTGGGCGATCGTCCCCATGAACCTCGGCTGGCCGCTGCGCGCCGGCTCCGACCACTCCGGCGCGTGGGGCGGCCCGACCTTCGCCGGGGCCTGGGCCTTCCACGCCGTCCTGGGCGGCATCGGCTTCCTGCTGCTGATGCCGTGGGTGGTGCGGGGGCTGACCGCCGTGCAGGTCCGTGTCGCCGGCTCGCTCCTCTCCTAGGTTGATCCCATGCCGAGCCTCCGCTCCCGCCTCCGTACCCTCGCCGTCGCCACCTTCGGCCGCCGCGCCCTGGCCGCCGTCCTCTACGGCGTGATCGCCCTCCCGCTCGCCCTGGCCGGCTGTTTCCTCACCCTCGTCGGGCTGGCGTTCGGCGGGGCGCTGTCGGTGACCACGCTGGGGCTGTGGCTGCTGGCCGTCACCGTGCGGGGCGCGTCGGCGCTCGGCGCGGTGCAGCGCGGGCTCGCGCGGAGCCTGCTCGGACTGGAGATCGAGCAGCCGGGCGTACCCGGTGGGAGCGGGATCCTCGGCTGGCGGCGGGGCGTACTGCTGGACCGGACGGGTTGGCGGGCCGTCGGCTGCGCGCTGCTGACACCGTTCACCGCCGTCTTCGCGTACGCGGCCGTCGTCATCGGATATGTCTACGGCGTCCTGCTCACCCTGCACCCGTTGCTCAAGCGCTGGAACTACAACACGGTGCACAGCGCCGACGGCTCCACGCGCCACGTGTCACTGGAGTTCTTCGGGCACCAACTCGACTCCTGGCCGCGCTGGTTGATCCCGTTCGCGGCCGGACTGCTGTTGCTGGCCGTCGCACCCCTCCTCCTCCGTTACGCCCTCGGCCCGCACCGCGCCCTGCTGACCGTGCTGCTCGGCCCCGACGCCGCGACCCGCCGTATCCGCACCCTGGAGGAGACCCGCGCCCGAGCCGTCGACGACGCCGCCGCCACCCTCCGCCGTATCGAACGCGACCTGCACGACGGCACCCAGGCCCGCCTGGTCTCCCTCGCCATGCAGCTCACCATGATCCGCGAACTGGTCACCACCGACGCCGGACCCGACCGCGTGCTGGCCGTCGTCGACACCGCCCGGGGCAACGCCACCCAGGCCATCACCGACCTGCGCCACCTGGTCAAGGGCATCCATCCGCCCGTACTCGACGAGGGCCTGCACTCCGCGCTGACCACCCTCGCCGCCGACAGCGCGCTCCCGGTCGCCCTCACCACCGACATCGGCACCCGCCCCACCCCGGCCGTCGAGACCATCGCCTACTTCTGTGCCGCCGAGCTGCTCGCCAACGCCACGAAGCACGCCCACGCCACGGCCGCCACCGTCGACGTCACCGCCCGCCACGGACTCCTGCGCCTGCGCGTCACCGACGACGGACAGGGCGGCGCGATGCTCGGCGCCGGGTCCGGACTCACCGGCCTGCTGGCCCGGGTCCGTACCGTCGACGGCACACTGACCTGCGACAGCCCGCGCGGAGGCCCTACGGTGGTCACGGTCGAGCTGCCCCACACGTGAACGGAGCTGCGCCGTATGCGCGTCGTCATCGCCGAGGACTCGGCCCTCCTGCGCGACGGCCTGGTCCAGCTGCTCCAGCTGCGCGACGTGGAGGTGGCCGCGGCGGTCGGCGACGCGGAGTCCCTGCTGACCGCGGTCGCGGCCCACGCCCCGGACGTCGCCGTCGTGGACATCCGCCTCCCGCCCACCCAGACCGACGAGGGCGTACGGGCGGCCGTACGACTGCGGGAGCAGCACCCGGCGACCGGCGTGCTGCTGTTCTCGCAGTACGTGGAGACGGCCCACGCGGCTCAACTCCTCGGCAACCCGGCCGGGTTCGGGTATCTCCTCAAGGAACGGGTCGTGGACATCGGCGAGTTCGTCGGCGCGCTGGAACGCGTCGCCGCCGGCGGCACCGCGCTCGACCCCGAGGTCGTCGCCCAACTCTTCGGCGCCGCCCGCCGATCCACCGCCCTCGACACCCTCACACCCCGCGAACGCGAGGTCCTCGCGCTGATGGCGGAGGGCCGCACCAACCACGCGATCGCCACCGCGTTCACGGTCTCCGAGCGGGCGGTCGAGAAGCACGTCGCCAACATCTTCACCAAGCTCGACCTGCCACCGTCGGAGACGGGAAACCGCCGGGTGCTCGCCGTACTCCGCTATCTGGAGGGCGGGCGCTGAAGCCCGGCCAAGAACAAGCCCACCTCGTACCACCTGCGCGGGCTGCGGCCCCGCCCTGTTCCGGGAAACACCGTCCGGCCCGCGAACCCCAGCCCTGGCAGGAGATGCAGCGGCCACACGATCACGACGGCGTCCACCGTGTCCGGCGCGAAGGGAAGCCGCGTGGCGTCGCCGCACACGACACCTCCCGGCGCCTGCCGCCCCCACCCCGTGATCCAGATCACGGCGCCCAAGTGCATCGCAGCAGGTACCCCACTGCCTTTTACACGGTGTAGGCAACCAGTGGGAGCAGAGACAGTGCGCATCGAGCAGGGTCAGGCGGGTGAGTTCGAGGAGTTCGTGGCGGCCCGCTGGTCGGCACTCCTCCATCTCGCACGTCTGCTCGTCGGCGGCGACCGGCATCGGGCCGAGGATCTGGCGCAGGAGTCCTTGGTCAAGCTCTGGTTCGTCTGGCCGACGGTCTCCCAGGACGCGCCGGAGGCGTACGTCCGCAAGGTGATGGCCCGCGCGGCGGCGCGCTCGGGCCGGCGGCGCTGGTGGGGTGAGCGCCCTGTCGAGCGGCTGCCCGAGGGGGCGGTGACCGGGGACGTGTCCGCCGATGTGGCGGAGCGGTCCCGGCTGGAGGCCGCGCTCGCCCAGTTGTCGCCGAGCCAGCGCGCGGCCGTGGTGCTGCGCTACTACCAGGACCTGCCCGAGGGCCAGGTGGCGGAGGTGCTCGGGTGTCCGGTGGGCACCGCGCGCTCCCACGCCTCCCGGGGAGTGGCACGACTGCGACAGATCTTGACCGACGCCAGCGAGCCGACCCGGTGAAGGAGGACCCCATGGATCAAATGGATCCATTCGAGCGGCAGTTGGCGCGGATGATGCACGACACACACGAGCCCGTCCCCTTCGAGCCGCGGCACCGCGAACGTCTCCATGAAGGAGTACGTGTCCGTCGCCGGACCAGGGTGGTGCGCAGGACCGTCGGCTGCGCCCTGGCCGTCGTCGGCGTAAGCATCGGGCTGCTCCTGCTGCCCGGCGGTCCGGCCCGGGTCCAGCCCGCCGAGCCCCACCCGAGGCCGGCGACGAGCCCGACGCCCACCGGCTCCGCCGCGACACCGGGGGAGACCCCGACCGCTCCGCCCACCTCGTCCGCCACGACATCCCTGGTCGACCCCGGCGCCACGACTTCCGACACTCCCACGGCGCCCGCCACGACCGGGAGTCCGGCCACGGCCACGGCAACTACCCGGGAGGACACGGGCGTTACGACACCGCCCGACACCTCCTCGACACCTTCGGACACGGCGACCGCGGAGAACCTGAGCCAGAACACGCCGTCGTCCATCACCACGTCGATCACCGTCTCGCCCGGCTCCGGTTCCTGAACCCACCCCCGCCACCGGTGCCTTCGGCATGCCCAAAAGCAGAGCACAGAAAGGTCAAACCGTGATGAATGACAAGTCACTCAGGCCGGCTGACGTGATCAGCCGGCTACCGCGACGCACACCGGTGCCGACGCATCACCCCGGCCCCGTCCTGGACGTGGTGGTCCCGGTGTTCAACGAGGAAACGGATCTGGAGCCGAACGTGCGCCGGCTCCACGCCCACCTGACCGAGGCGTTCCCGTATCCGTTCCGGATCACCATCGCCGACAACGCCAGCACGGACCGCACCCCGCGGATCGCCGCCCGCCTGGCCGCCGAACTGCCCGGAACCGAGTGCCTACGGCTGCCCGAGAAAGGCCGGGGCCGGGCACTGCGCGCCGCCTGGTCACAGTCGCCGGCGCCGGTACTCGCGTACGTGGACGTCGACCTCTCCACCGAACTGGCCGCGCTCCTGCCCCTCGTCGCCCCGCTGATCTCCGGCCACTCCGACATAGCCATCGGCACCCGCCTGGCCCCCGCCTCCCGGGTGGTGCGCGGCCCCAAACGGGAGGTCACCTCCCGCTGTTACAACGCCCTGCTCCGCTCCACCCTCGCCGTCGGCTTCTCCGACGCGCAGTGCGGGTTCAAGGCCGTACGGCGTGATGTCGCCGAAGTGCTGCTGCCCCTGGTCGAGGACACCGGGTGGTTCTTCGACACCGAACTGCTGGTCATCGCCGAGCGGGCCGGACTGCGTATCCACGAGGTGCCGGTCGACTGGGTCGACGATCCGGACAGCCGGGTCGACGTCCTCGCCACCGCGCTGGCCGATCTGCGCGGAATCGCCAGGATCGGCGGAGCACTGGCCCGCGGCACGCTGTCACCGGCCGCACTGCGATTCGACGCGCATGACGCCGCCGCCGCGCCAACTGAACCGGCCGCCCAACTCACCAGCGCGCAGCCCGGACCGGACGTACAGCCCACGCGGGCGCAGGCGGGAGAGGCTGCCCGACTCACTCCCG
>NZ_JAWOAI010000373.1:0-10123 GCF_033194735.1 Streptomyces sp. W16 | reverse complement strand
CGGCGCGGCCCTCCGGCCGCCGACGCGGACCGCGGAGACAACGAACTCGGTTCCGCGCGGCGCTCGCGGTCCACCTGGGCGGTCGGCCACCGTCGCAGGTCCGTCCGCACGGCGCCGAAAACCCCGCGCTCCACGTCGATCACCGTCATAGGCTTACGGCCGCTGTCTGCCGAGGGAGGACACATGGGGATCCAGAGCCTGACCCGCACCGAAGCCGAGCGCCGGTCCGCGCTGATCGCGGTCGAGCGGTACGACGTGGACGTCGATCTGACCGCGCTGCCCGACGGGCCGGAGGTCCGCTCCGTCTCCACGGTGGCGTTCACCTGTCGGGAGCCGGGCGCGGCGACCGTCGTGGACTGCGCGGCACGGGTGCTCAGCGCGACGCTGAACGGGGTCGAGGTCGGCCCCGGCGAGGACGGGCGGATCCAGCTCCCCGGTCTCGCCGCGCACAACGTGCTGTGGGTGGAGAGCGCGCAGGCCGACACCACCACCGGCGAGGGCGTGCACCGGGCGACGGACCCAGGCGACGGCGAGGTGTACGTGTGGATGAGTTTCGAACCGGACGAGGCCCGCTTCGTGTGGGCCTGCTTCGACCAGCCCGACCTCAAGGCCCCGCACGCCTTCACGGTGACGGCTCCGGCCGCGTGGACCGTCACCAGCAACTCCGGTGACGCGGACGTGGTGGAGCTGGGCGCGGCCCGCCGGTGGACGTTCCCGGACACCCCGCCCCTGTCGACGTACAACACGGTCATCAACGCGGGCCCCTTCCACGAGGTCCGCCGCGAGGTGGACGGCCACAACCTGGGCCTGTATGCCCGCCGTTCGCTCGCCGAGGTCCTCGACCGTGACGCCGACGAGCTGTTCACCCTCACCCGCCAGGGTCTCGCCTTCTACGCCGAGGCCTTCGCGATGCCGTTCCCGCAGCGCAGGTACGACCA
Organism: Streptomyces sp. W16; assembly: GCF_033194735.1. Taxonomy (NCBI): domain Bacteria; kingdom Bacillati; phylum Actinomycetota; class Actinomycetes; order Kitasatosporales; family Streptomycetaceae; genus Streptomyces; species Streptomyces sp. W16. Next base: position 9,185 of record NZ_JAWOAI010000373.1, on the reverse strand, counting down.
GGTGTTCGTGCCCGAGTTCGGCGGGGCGATGGAGAACTACGGCTGTGTGACGTGGTCGGACGCGTTCCTGCGGCGGGCCGCGCCGACTCCCGCCGAACACGGGCTGCTCGCAAGGGTGTTGCTGCACGAGATGGCGCACATGTGGTTCGGCAACATCGTCACCATGCGCTGGTGGGACGATCTCTGGCTGAACGAGGCGTTCGCGGAGTTCGCCTGCCACTGGGCCGCCGAGCGTGCCACCCGGCACACCGACGCGTGGGCGAGCCATCTGATGACCGGCAAGATCAGCGCGTACCTGTCCGACCAGGGCCCCGCCTCGCACCCGATCCACCAGCCCATCCACGACGTCGCCCAGGCCGCGTCGATCTTCGACAACATCACCTACCCGAAGGGCGCGTCCGTCCTCCAGCAGCTCATGACGTACGTCGGCGAAGAGCACTTCAGGACCGGCATGGCCGCCTACTTCGCCCGCCACGCGTGGGGCAACACCACGCTCCAGGACCTGATCGACTCCCTGTCGGAGGCCAGTGGCCGCGACCTGGACACCTGGCGCACGGCCTGGCTGGGGACGGCGGGCACCGACCGCTTCGCGCTGGAGCGCGACGGCGACACCCTCACGCTGGTGGCTGCCGGCAGCCCGCGTCCGCAGGTGCTGGCGGTGGGCGCGTACCGGGAGAACGGCGACACGCTGGAACGCCGGGCGCTGGTGCGGGTCGAGGTGACGGAGACCCGGACCCCGGTGGCCGGTCTCCCGCCCGCCGACGTGCTGCTGATCAACGACGACGACCTGACCTTCGCGACGACCCGTCCGGACCCCGCCACCAGGGACGCTCTCTTCCGTACGGCGGCGCGGTTGCCCACGGCGATCTCGCGGGGTGTGGCCGCGGCCACCGTGTGGGACATGCTGACGACCGGCGAGGCCACGGCGGTGGAGGCCGGGCACTGCCTCACCGCGTTGCTGGCGGCGGAGACGTCCGACGCGGTGATCGAGCCGTATCTGACCCTCGCCGCGGACGTCGCGGAGCTGTGGGCGCCGCCCGCCGAGCGGACCGCGTTGTCGGCGGCGGTGGCGGCTGCCTGTCTCCGGCTCGCCGACGACCCCGGCCGCCGTCAGGTCGCGCTGCGCGGGCTGGCCCGTACCGCGACGACCAGGGACGATCTCGGCCGGCTCCGCGAAGGGGCCGGTGCCGACGTGGACCTGCACTGGCGTGCGCTGGTCCGTGACGCAGAACTGGGCGGGGAGGTCATCTCGGAGTCGGAGCTCCTGCTCGCGCGCGACCCGGACCCCGATGCCTGGACCCGCGCCCTCACCGTCCGGGCCGCCCTGCCCGACGCCGCCACGAAGGCGGAGGTCTGGCAGCGGCTGGCCATGGACCGTGCCGTCCCCATCAACTCGGTGCGTCTGGTGGCGGCGGCCTTCTGGCGCCCGGGCCAGGACGAGTTGCTGGCTCCTTACGCCGAACGTTATCTGGAGGCGATCCCGAAGCTGCACCAGGGCGGAATGCTGCTGGCGATGGGCTATACGCACCACCTCTTCCCGTTGCACGCCATCGATCCGGCGTACATCGAGCGGGCCCGGGAGGCGTCCCAGGAGGCGGTGCCGGTGGTCCGCACCACGCTCCTGGAGCGCTCGGACGAGGTGAGCCGCATGCTCCGCACGCGAGCCGGCGGGGCCTGACCCGGCCCGGCCTACGCCCCCAACCGGGCGGCCGGGCGGGCAAGTTGCGGGGCCCTGGACGAAAGCGGCCGAGAGGTCAGTCCGCGGGTGGCGTCGGCTCGGGTGCCGGCCGTTCCGGGTGCGGGGCGGAGGGCTGTACGCGCAGTGGGCGGGCCGCCCAGGCGGGCAGGTGCCAGTTCCAGCCGCCGAACAGGGAGACCAGGGACGGCACGAGCAGCATCCGCACGATGGTCGCGTCCAGCAGGATGCCGATGCCGAGACCGGTCGCGAGGGTCTTGAGGTCGGTGCCCGGTCCCGAGGCGAGTGCGGCGAAGGCGAGGAAGAGGATGAGTGCGGCGCTGGTGACGAGGCGGCCGGTGCGGCCGATGCCCTCGACGACGGCCTCGTCGGTCGAGTGGCCGGCGTCGTACTCCTCCCGGATGCGGGAGAGGATGAACACCTCGTAGTCCATGGACAGTCCGAACAGGAACGCGAAGATCATGATCGGGATCCAGAACGTGACGGCCCCGGTGGCGGCGATGCCGAAGATCGCGTTGGAACCGTGACCGTCCTGCCAGAAGAGGACCATCAGGCCTAGGGTCGCCGCCAGTGAGATCAGGTTGAGCAGCACCGCCTTCAGCGGCAGCAGCAGCGAGCGGAAGGCGCGCACGAGCAGGATGTACGTCAGCAGCGCGATGATCGTGAGCATCAGCGGGAAGTTGCCGTAGACGGCGTGCAGGAAGTCGATCTGTGCCGCGCCGATCCCGGCGACGCCGACGACCCCGGGCAGGTGCTCCGTGGCGTTCTTCACCCGCTTGACCACACCGACGCTCTGCGAGTTCACCGTCTCGGTGTCCGGGATGACGACGACGATGCTCTGTCCGCCCCGGTTGCCCGCGGGCCCGGTCGGCACGAACACGCTGCTCACGCCGTCGACCTTGGCGAGCGTGGCGGCGACCGGTTTCGCCTGGTCGGTGCTGACCAGGACCTCCATCGGGGTCAGCGCGCCGGTCGGGACGCCGCCGCGCTCCAGCGTTTGCAGGGTGTCGTAGGCCGGGCCGTTCTTGGCCAGTGACTCCGAGGAGGCGAGGCCGATCTTGATGCCGACGAAGACACCCACCAGAACCGCGAGCGCGGCCAGTGCGGCGCCGGCCGCGATCCAGCGGCGCCGTACGACGGCGGCGGTCCAGCGGCTCCAGAAGCGGCTCGCCCGGTTCTCGTGGCGGATCTTGGGCCAGTCGACCTTGGGTCCGATGCCGCCGAGGATCGCGGGGGTCAGGGTGAGTGTCGTCAGCACGCTCGCGAGCGGGATGAGCGCTCCGCCGTAGCCCATGCTCCGCAGGAAGGGGACGGGCAGGACGACCAGGGAGAGCAGGCCGATGGCGACGGTGACGCCGCTGAACACGATGGCGTGCCCGGCGTGCTGCATCGCGACGACGACCGCGTCGTGGTTGTCCCGGCCGCGGTCGCGCTCCTCGCGCCAGCGGGTGACGAAGAGCAGCGAGTAGTCGATCGCGACGCCGAGGCCGATGAGGGCGACGAGGAACTGCACGATGAACGACACGTCGGTGGCGTAGGTGAGCGGCAGCAGCATCACGAAGGTCGCGAGGATCGACACGGCGGCCACCAGCAGCGGCAGCAGGGCCAGGAAGGACGCGAACACGAAGGCGAGGACGGCGAGTGCGCCGACGGCGCCGAGGAGGGTCTCGCCGAGTACTCCGGGGCCGCCCCCGTCGTCGCCGCCGGAAGCGAGCGGGTCCTCGCCCGTCACGCCGACCTTCGCGCCCGCCGGCATGGCCTTTTCGGCCGCCGTACGGATCGGGTCGGTCAGCAGCGTCTGGCTGGGTGACGGGTTGAACCGGTAGAAGACCAGGGCGTAGGCGGTCCGGTCGTCCTTCGTCCGGAACGCCTTGTCGCCTGTGTTCGCCTCGTCGATCACCCGCAGGCCCGGTGCGGCCGTGCCGGCGGCGGTGAACACGCGCCCGACGTCCGTCTCGTGGCCGGTGACGGTCTGCCCGGTCGGCAGAGTGACCGCCACGAGATACGGGTTGGTGTCGCCGCCGCTGCCGAAGGCCTTCTCAATCTTGTGCGCGGTCACGGTGCCGGGCTGGCCGGGCAGGGAGAAGTCGATCGTGAGCCGGTCCGTGGTCCGGCCGGCCAGCGCGATGCCGGCGATCAGCACGAGACCCCAGAACGCCACGACCATCTTGCGATGCCGCAGTACGAATTCGGCCCACCCTCGCATGCCGGACTCCCCGCGTCGTAGGTTGCGCGAGTCTAGCCCGCCGCCCCGTTCATCCGCTATCGGGATAATCCATCCGGTTTGACGGGATCCGGAAGCACAGAATCCGCGTTGGCGCACCTCGGGAAGAGAGCGCGGTGCAGGGCTGTTTCAGCCTTCGGTACCCGGATCATCGCCGGACTCCTGAGAACGGAGCAGTCAAGGTGAACGACACGTCGAAGACCGACATACGGCAGGTGACAGACATCCCCGCTCCGCCGCCCGACGTACTGGAGCAGGCCCGGCGGCACCGGCGGCACACCCTGGAGCTGCTCACCGTCTGTGCCGTGGGACTGGTCCCCTGGACGGTTCTGCTGGCGGTGACGCTGCCGTCCGCCTACGAGGTGCACCAGTGGCGGGTGACCTGGGTCGGGTTCGACGTCCTGCTCGTGCTCGCGATGGCGTCCACCGCGCTGCTCGGCTGGCGGCGGCACCGGGCGGTCATCGTGGCGGCGGTCTTCTCGGCGGCGCTGTTGATCTGCGACGCGTGGTTCGACGTGTCGCTCGCCTTCGGCACCTCGGACGTCTGGTCGGCCCTGGCCCTGGCGGTCTTCGCGGAACTGCCGCTGGCCGGCTATCTGATCCACCGGGTGACGGCGATGATCTCGCTCGCGCGGTGGCCGTCCGTGGAAGCGGCCACCAGGATCGTCGAATAGCCGCCTTGCCTCTGCGGCAACGGTGAGTTTTTCGCAACTCCCCTTTGTTCCCGATGACTTCGTTCGGACATCCACAGGGCTGAAGTTGGTCGCCATGAGGAGCGGCGAGGTGTCAAGACCTCGGCGCGCGGCATGGAGGATGTCATGCCCGAGATGTATTTCGCTGTCCGTGCACACTACGCCGTCGCCGTGGTCGGCGGCGGTCAGGCCGGACTCTCCGTCAGCCACCAGCTCCACGAACGCGGTATCGACCACATCGTCGTCGAGTCCCACCGGGTCGGCCACGAGTGGCGCGAGCGCCGCTGGGACTCCTTCTGCCTGGTGACCCCCAACTGGCAGTGCCGACTGCCCGGTTACCCCTATCGGGGCGACGATCCCGACGGGTTCATGGTCCGCGACGACATCGTGCGCCACCTGGAGGGCTACGTCGCCCACTTCCGGCCGCCACTGGTCGAGGGCGTGACGGTCACCAGGCTGCGCCGCTCCCCGAGCGGACTCTTCGAACTCTCCACCACACAAGGGGACTTCACCGCCGACCAAGTGGTGATCGCGACCGGCCCCTACCACTCCCCCTCCCTCCCCCCGATGGCCCAGCGACTCCCCGCCCCGGTCACCCAGGTCCATTCCTCCCGCTACCGCAACCCTGCCCAACTCCCCCCGGGCGCGGTCCTGGTGGTCGGTACCGGTCAGTCCGGCTGCCAGATAGCCGAGGACCTGCATCTCGCCGGCCGCCAGGTGCATCTGGCCGTCGGCAGCGCACCGCGGGTGGCCCGCTTCTACCGCGGCCGTGACTGCGTGGCCTGGCTGGACGACATGGGCCACTACGCCAAGAGCATCGACGACTTCGACGACGCGGGCGCGGTCCGGATGCGCGTCAACCACTACGTCACCGGACGCGACGGAGGCCGCGACATCGACCTGCGCGCCTTCGCCCGCGACGGTATGCGGCTCTACGGCCGGCTGACCGAAGTCAGCGGTACGGCACTGGAGTTCGCCGACGACCTCAAGGTGAACCTCGACCGCGCGGACGCCGTGGCCGAGGGCATCAAGGACGCCATCGACGCCCACATCACCGCCCAGGGCATCGCGGCACCGGACGAGCCACGCTACGTACCCGTGTGGGAACCGGACGACCAGCCGCACGAACTCGACCTGGAGCAGGCCGGCATCACGTCCGTCGTCTGGTCGACCGGGTTCCGCCGCGACCACCGCTGGATCGAGGCACCGGTCTTCGACGGCCGCGGCTACCCGATGCACTGGCGCGGCGCCACCAGCGTCCCCGGCCTGTACTTCCTCGGCCTGCCCTGGCAGCACTCGTGGGGTTCGGGCCGCTTCGAAGCGGTGGGCAGGGACGCGGAGTTCCTCGCGAACCACATCGACGCCTCGCGCCGCCTGGCCGACGTCTGCGGCACCCTCACCGGCGCCCCCACCGACCTGGCCTCCGCCCTCCCGATCGGCTGAGGAACGGGACGACATGGTCTACGACGCACACCGCCACATCGGTGTCCTGCCCGCCCACCCCTTCTACGGCGGTCCGCCGGTCAACCCCGACACCACCGCCCGCGCCACGGTCAAGCAGCTCATCGCCGACCTGGACGCGGAGGGCACCGAACGCGCCCTGGTCATCCCCAACTACGGCGTGCCCGACCCCGCGATCGCCTTCTCCTTCAACGAGTTGGCGATCGAGGCCGCCCAGACCGACGACCGCATCCGGGCCGGACTGTGGGTCTCCCCGCGCCCCGAGGACGAGCAACGCACCGCTCAGGCACTGGAGTTGGCGGGCGAGCGGGGCGTGAAGGCGCTCAAGCTGAGTTTCCTGCTGGGCGGACGTCCGACCGACCCGGTCTGCCGTCCCCACCTCGACCGGATCTTCGCCGTGGCGGCCCGGCACGGGCTGGTGGTGCACGTCCACACCTCCCCCGGCGCCGCCTCCGACATCGACGAGGTCGGCCACCTGGTCGACTGGTACGCCGATCAAGTCCCCGTCCATCTCGTGCACTTCGGTGGCGGGATGAGCGGCCACATCAAGCTCGCCGGTTCCCGGTTCTTCGACTGGATCACCGCCGGCAAGCACGTCTACACCGACCTCTCCTGGGCCATCGGCTTCACTCCCCGCTGGCTGGCCACGGAGATCGAGCGCCGGGGCATCGGCCACGACCGGGTGCTCTTCGCCAGCGACCAGCCGTGGGGCGACTTCACGGGCGAGTACGCCCGTCTCGCCGAAGCGACCGGTGGCGGCGCACTCGGCGAGCTGGTCTTCAAGAACACGTTCGCCGCGCTCTACGACTGACCGACCTCCCTCCCAAGTCCGGTAACGCACAAGGAGACAGCCATGTCCGAAACCGTCGAACTCACCGAGATCGAGCAGAAGTCCCTCACCGAGATCCCCCACCCGTCCCTCCCCGAGGGCACCAGCATCTACGGCTCCACCAAGGTCTTCCCCGACTACAAGGCCGAGGACGGCGAGACGTACTTCACGCTCGTCCACGGCATCGCCCACGAGTCGTCGGTCTCCTTCGTCGCCGTCCTCCAGGCCACCCGCGCCCTGCGCAAGGGCTTCGAGACGGCCATCTACTTCTACGGCCCCGGCTCCCTCAACTGCCTTGCCACGCGCGGCTTCCCGACCACCGGCAACTCGGCCTTCCCCGGCGAGCACAACATCAACAACCAGCTCAAGACGTTCATCTCCGAGGGCGGCAAGGTGTTCTGCTGCCGCTTCGGCCTCTCCCTGCACGGCGCCCGCGAGGAGGACCTCATCGAGGGCGTCATCCCGACCCATCCGCTCGACGTCCAGGACGCGCTGATCCACTACGCCCGCAAGGGCGCCATCATCAACTCCACCTACCAGCTGTAAGGGGCGGGCCGTGAGCGTTGGCACCAACACAGCGGTGGACGTGCGGATCATGACCCGTGCCGAACTCGCCCTCCACGGAGTCCGGTTGGACGCTCCGGTGCGGCGACCGGACGGCGCGGGACCGAGCGACGACGGTCACGTCCTCGTCGACGGTGCCAACGCCGCGCTGCCCACCAATCCCGACAGCCCCTACTCCGTACGGGACGGCAGGGTCTGGCTCGGCGAGGACGACACCGGCCTGACGCTGTCCGCCGTGGACCGCCCGAAGTTCTACGACCTCACCACGGCCGACGGCATCCCCTACGAGCACATCGCCCGCCTCCACGGCGCCGACGTCCTCGCCACGACCGTCGTCCAGACCTGCATCCGCTACGCCGAGTCCGACCGCTGCCGCTTCTGCACGATCGAGGAGTCCCTGCGGGCCGGCGCGACGGTCGCCGCGAAGACTCCGACGCAACTCGCCGAAGTCGCCGAGGCCGCCGTCCGGTTGGACGGCATACGGCAGATGGTCATGACCACGGGCACGACGACCGGTCCGGACCGGGGTGCGCGCACTCTCGTCCGCTCCGTGCGTGCCGTCCTCGATGCGGTCCCCGGTCTCCCCATCCAGGTGCAGTGCGAACCGCCCGGCGACCTCGCCTGGATCCGCGCCCTGCACGAAGCAGGGGCCACCGCGATCGGCATCCATGTCGAGTCCCTCGACGAGGACGTTCGGCGGCGCTGGATGCCCGGTAAGTCGAGCGTCCCGATGGCCGAGTACGAGGCCGCCTGGGACGAGGCGGTGCGGGTCTTCGGACCGAACCGTGTCTCCACCTACCTGCTAGTCGGCCTCGGCGAGAATCCCGACGAACTCGTCGCGGGCGCCGGGGCGTTGATCGAACGAGGGGTGTATCCCTTCGTCGTCCCCTTCCGTCCGATGCGTGGCACGCTCGCCGCCCGCGACGGGATCGAGCCGCCCGGTGCGGAACTCCTGCGGTACGTCACCGAGGGCGTCGCTGCCAGGCTGCGGGCAGCCGGGATGAGCGGGGCCGACCAGAAGGCGGGCTGCGCGGCCTGCGGCGCGTGCAGTGTGCTGCGCACCGCGGGCGGGTGAACGCCATGTACCTCGACGGCTCGGCGGCACCGCTCGTGGCGGACGGGCCGGTGGACATCCTGGCGCTGCTCGGCGACCGCAGCACGCTCGCCCGCCGCCCCGCGTTCCAGATCGAACAGGCCGCCGACGACACCCAGTTGGCCGCCTACAGACGGCTGCGCACCGACACCTTCGTCCACGAGCAGGGGCTCTTCACCGGCGACGACCTCGACGACCGTGACGCCGACACCCGTACCGTCGTGCTGGTCGCCAAGGACCCGGACGGCACGGTGATCGGCGGAGTGCGGCTCGGCCCGGTCGACGACCGGCCCGACCTGGGCTGGTGGCAGGGTGGCCGACTGGTCGTCGCCCCGAAGGCACGCGGCCCGCACGGAATCGGCGCGGCACTGGTCCGGGCCGCCTGCGCACGGGCGGAGGCGGAGGGTGTCCTGCGGTTCGACGCGACCGTCCAGGCCCGCAACGAGGTGCTGTTCCGGCGGCTCGGCTGGCGGTCCGTGCGCGCCACGGAAGTCGCCCGCACCCCGCATGTCCTGATGCGCTGGCCCATCGGGCGGATCGCGGCCCAAGTCACCGCCACCAAGGCCGCGTTGGGCCACCTGCTCGCCGCGCTGCCCGCGCCGCCCGGCTTCGTCGGCGACGACGGC
>NZ_JAWOAI010000372.1:0-10123 GCF_033194735.1 Streptomyces sp. W16 | reverse complement strand
AGGCACTGTCGCGGCTGCGGCACCGGGACGAGGCGTCGGCGGAGGAGCGCGTGCTCGCGGGGGTGGAGCACGGGGACCTCGCCGGCGCGCTGGTCCGGCTCTCGCCGGAGCTGCGGGCGGTCCTCCAGGCCACCGTGATCGACGGGCTGACCACCCGGGAGGCCGCCGTGCTGCTGGGCATTCCGGCCGGCACGGTCAAGACGCGGGCCATGCGGGCCCGTAAGCAACTGCGGGAGGAGCTGGCATGACCTGGCATGTGGCCGAAGACGACGTACGCGCCTATGCGCGGGGCGAGTTGGCACCGCCCATGCTCTGGTCCGCCGACACCCATATCGCCAAGTGCGCGGACTGCCGGGCCCTGTTGGCGTCCGTCACCGATCCCGTCGCGCTCGACGCGGGCTGGGAGCGCCTCGACGCCGAACTCGACGCCCCCAAAAGGGGGTTGGTGGAGTCGCTGCTCGTGCGGATCGGTGTCGCCGACCACACGGCACGGCTGCTGGCGGCGACGCCGGTGCTGCGCCGCTCGTGGCTCGGCGCGGTGGCGCTGCTGCTCGTGATGACGGTCCTGGTGACCGACGCGTCGAACGTCGCGTCGCCCAACGTCTTCCTCGCCCTCGCTCCGCTGCTGCCGCTCGCGGGAGTGGCGATGGCGTACGGCCCGGTGCTCGATCCGACCTACGAGATGACGGTCGTAGCCCCGATGCACGGCTTCAAGCTCCTGATGATCCGAACAACCGCCGTACTGGTGGCGGGACTTGGCCTCAACGGCCTCGCGACCCTGGCCCTGCCCGGATACGGCCTTGCCGCCCTGGCCTGGCTGCTCCCCGCGCTCGCCCTCACCGCGACGAGCCTCGCGCTGACCCCGCGCCTGGGCCCGGTCCTCGCGCCGGGTGTGGTCGGCGGGGCCTGGACCGCCCTGCTGGTGACGGCCCATGAGCGGGCGACGCACGGCGGCACGCTCGCCCCGTTCACCGCGACCGGCCAGACGGTGGCAGCGGCGGTGGCGGTCCTCGCCGCGGGCCTCCTCTACCTGGCCCGCGACCGCTTCGACACGAGGACATCCGGCTTCCGCCACACGGCGTGACAGCTGTCGCGCACTTTCCTCTCTTCTCCACGACTCTCTACGACTTCTTCCTGACTGGAGTACGTCATGACCACCACCGTCTCCGCGGCCGGGCTCAGCCTGCGCTACGGCCTGACGACCGCCCTCGACGACGTGTCGCTGCGGCTCACCGAAGGCGTCACCGGCCTGCTGGGTCCCAACGGGGCCGGCAAGACAACACTGTTGAGGGTGCTGGCCACCGCGGTCCCCGCCGACGAGGGCACCTTCACCGTCCTCGGCCACGACCCGCGCACACCCGCCGGCCGCCAGGAGACCCGGCGCGTGCTCGGCTACCTCCCGCAGACGCCGGGCTTCCACCCAGACTTCTCTGCCTTCGACTTCGTCGACTACGTCGCGATCCTCAAGGAGTTGACCGACCGCACCGCCCGGCACAACGAGGTACGGCGGGTGCTGGCCGAGGTCGACCTGTCGGACGTACGCGGCAAGCGCATCAAGAAGCTGTCCGGCGGTATGCGCCAGCGGGTAGCGCTCGCGGCGGCGCTGGTGGGCGACCCCGGCTTCCTGGTCCTGGACGAGCCGACGGTCGGCCTGGACCCCGAACAGCGCATGCGCTTCAGGGAGTTGATCGCCCGCGCAGGGGAGGGGCGAACGGTTCTCCTGTCCACCCACCAGACCGAGGACGTGGCGATGCTCTGCCACCGCGTCGTCGTGATGGCCGCCGGCCGCGTCCGCTTCGACGGCACCCCGGCCGAACTCACCGCACGGGCCGCGGGCCGCGTGTGGAGCAGCTCGGAACGGGACCCGAACGCGAAGGCGGGCTGGCGTACCGGCCTCGGCGTCTTCCGCAACGTGGGCGACCCGCCGCCCGGCGCCGAACTCGTCGAACCCACCCTGGAGGACGGCTACTTGCTCACCCTCGACGGCATGCACGCGGAGGCGACGGCATGAGCACTGTACTGACCCAGACCCCCGCCGAGACGACCACGGCACCGGCCCGCGAGTCATGGCGGGCGATCTTCGCTCTGGCCCGCTTCGAGTCCCGCAAACTCCTCCTCCGTATCCCGGTGCTGTTCATGCTGGCGGCCTACGTCGCCTGGATCGTGTGGCGCACCAAGGGTGACTGGAACGGCTATCCGGCCCTCCAGGACGTCGACCGCGCCACCCAGACGGGCCCGCTGCTGGTCGGCTTCGCGGTCCTGCTCTGCGTCAACCAGTCCGTGCTGCGTTCCCAACGGCACGACACGGAGCGGCTGTTCGGCGTCCTTGTCCTTGAACCCTGGCGCCGTACGGCAGCGCACGCGCTGTCGATCCTGCCGGTGACCGGACTCGTCGCGCTGGGTGTGGCGGCCCAGTTCGGCCGGCAGGCGGTCAAGTCGACGGCGGTGGGGCACGGTTCGATGGGCGAGCTGCTGGTGGGCCCGCTGTGCGTGCTGCTCTGCGGGGCGATCGGCCTGCTGATGGCCAGGCTGGTGCCGAAGCCGTTCGCGATCCCGGTGGCAGCGGTCCTGCTCCTCGTGTTCTCCGTCCTCGCACCGGTCTCGATCGGCGGCGGCGCCACGGCCTGGCTGACCCCGATCGTCGGCGAGGGGAGCACCAAGACGATCCCCTCCGACCTGATCGGCCGCCCGGCCGCCTCGCACGCCCTGTACCTGACGGGCCTGGCGCTGGCCCTCGCCCTGCTCGCGGTACTGATCAGCAAGGGCCGCACGAAGACGTCGACGGCGGTACTGGCAGGCTCGCTGGCCGGAGCGATCGCCCTCGGCGTGGTCGGCGGAATCGGCCAGGCGGCCGGCGTCTCGTCGGAGACGGTCGCGGCTCGCACGGTGGCCACGCTCAACCCGCAGAAGGTCCAGTCCTGCGTCCGGCACGGCCGCTCGACGTACTGCGCGTTCCCCGAGTGGGTCCCCAGGACGGCGACATGGGCCGAGGTCACGGACCACGTGCAGTCCCTCGCGGGCGGCACCGCACAGATCCAGAAGCTGCTTGTGCAGCAACGCGTCGAGGCCCGCTACGGCATGGAGGCCGACGGCGCGATCGACCCGTCCACCGCACCGAACCAGGTCACCGTCCGCACGATGTGGGGCGGACCCCGGACACCGGAGTTCTCCGCGGCGGTCGCCTCCGTACTGGTCCTCGGGAACGAGAAGGCCGGCGGTGACGTGTGCGACGGCCGCATGGTCACCATCATGTGGCTGGCCCTGGGCTGGACGTCCGACCCGGTGACCGAGCTCCGCGCGGTCCGCCTGGACGACAGCGTGACCGGCTCCGCCTCCGTCCTGTCGCCGACCAACGGAATGACCATGACGGCCGGACAGACCAGCGTCGTGAGGGAGTTGCTCGCGGAGGGCCCGTCCACGGTCACCCCGAAGGTGAAGGCGCACTGGGCGGAACTGATTTCTCCGAAGGTGACGACGGCAAAGGTCGCCCAGCTGCTGGGCGTCAAGGCTCCCAGTGGGGCTGACAAGTGCGAGTGATGACGAGGGGAAGCGGGGAGACCGAGCAGACGGGAGTCCAACCCCCTTCTACGGCAAGGGTGTTGGCGCAGCTGATCCGCCCCGTCCTGCGCGCCCTCCCGATACGGGCGCTGGCCGCGACCGCAGCGGTGGCCTTGCTGATCGCGGCCCTGCCCCGCCTCCTCTCGGACGAACCGGACCAGTGGTCCGCGCTCATCGCCCTGCGCGCCGCCGCCCTCACCTTCGCCCTGGGCCTGGCCTTCGTCCTGGACGACCCGACCCGCGACCTGACGTCCTCGGTACCGACCCGCCGCATCCTCCGCACGACCCTGCGGGTAGCGCTGGTGGCCCCGTTCGCGGCGGCCTGGTGGACGGCGGCGGTCCTGCTGATCCCGTCGAAGATCCGCCCTCCGGTGGGCGACATGACCCTGGAGGCGGCAGCGGCGGCGGTCCTCTCCCTCGCGGCAGCGGCAGCGGCCCTCCGCTTCACAGCCGAACCGGAACCGGGTCAACGGGTGGCCGCCGGTTTCCTGGTCATCGCCCTGGTGTCGCCCCTCGCCCTCCCCAACGACTGGGGGATGTACGTCTCGCCGGTGGAGAAGCAGTGGGGGGTGGGGCACGACCATTGGGCGATGGTGTTGGTGGGGGCGGGGCTGGTGTGGGCGGCTTGTGGGCCGGAGCCGGTCAGGCGTAGGCGACTTGTTGCAACACGGTCAGCGCCATCCCGCCCGTCCGGCGTCTGAGGACGAGGCGTTCAGGGTCCGGGGTTCTCCTTCAGGGCTTCTACGAAGGCGGTGAAGGAGGGGGTGGGGAAGGTGAGCGTGGCTCGGGCCGGGGCTTTGGAGTCGCGTACGGCTACGCGGGCGGGGCGGTTGGCGATCTCCACGCAACTGTTGCCGTCGCCTTCGCCGGAGTAGGACGACTTGCGCCAGAGGCCGCGGGTGTCCGTGGGGTGCCTCACAGCTCTTTGGCCAGCCTGTTGATGAAGGTGGTGAAGGCCTCGGTGGGGAAGGTGAGGGTGGCTCGGGCCGGGACCTTGGAATCCCTGATGGCTATGTGCGGGTGGCGATGGGCGACCTCCACGCAGGCGTCACCCTGGCCGCCCCCGGAGAACGATGACTTCTGCCATATGCCAGGGGTGATCATGCGGTCACAGCTCCTTCGCCAGCCTGTGGATGAAGTCACGCGAACGCTCGGGCTCAAGTGACACCGCCTCCACCCTACGGAAGAGGGCTCGATAGCGATTGAGCTGGGCCTGGGAGTCAATGAAAACGGGGCCGTTGGGGCCGTCACGTACCACCGTGTCCAACTGTGGGACGGCGCCGCCCGCGTACACCATGGCGCTTCCGGCCCCGCCGAAGCCGTTCAGATCGAAGGGGATGACACGCACGGTGACGTGGGGGGCTTCGGAGAGTTCCAGGACACGGGTGAGTTGGGCCCGCGCCGCGATCTGGTCTCCGACCCGGATACGCAGGGCCGCCTCGTGGATCAACGTCTCGTACGGGATCGGGTCGGGGCGCTCGATGATGGTCCTGCGCTTCATCCGGTGTTCCACCCAGCTCTCCACCTCGCTCTCCGGGAACTCCGGGTTCACGTAGGAGAAGAGGGCCCGGGCGTAGTCCTCGGTCTGTAGAAGGCCCGGGATGTGCAGGAAGTCCACGTCCCGTCGGCAGCTGGCATGGTGCTCCAGCTCGGCGAGGTCGAGGAACGGTGTGGGCAGCGAACCTCGATACTCCTCCCACCAACCGCGGGTCCGGTCGGTCGCCATGGCGACGAGGGCGTCGATGAACTCCTCATCCGTGGCTGCATAGTTGGCCGCCAGGCGGCGCAGCCGCTTTTCACTGACGCCGGCGAGGGCCGCCTCGATCTGACTGATCTGCGCGGAGCTCACTCCGAGCAGCGCTGCTCCTTCGCGGGCCGCGAGACCTGCCGCGTCGCGGAGTCTGCGCAACTCGACCGCCAGGCGCATCTGACGTGCCGTTGGCTCGCGCCTCAATGCCACGACTGTTCCTCCCAACGCGCCGGTGGGCGCGACTCGTTCGGGGGTCAGATTACGCGACCGGCTTGCGAAACTTAAAATGCTAGGTCTACCGTCGGTGATGCGACGCACACACTGCGGTAATCCCGGGGTACCGGAAGCGCACCACTCCGTCCTGCCGGGACGGCTGTGGCACTGCCACCGCCCGCGATACTCCGCAGATCTCCGAAACCCCCATCACCGAACCGGAGTTGACGCATGCCCGAAAACCCGCCCACCCCCTGGGAGTACTGCCTCTACATCCCGAACGACCTGCGTGCCGTCACCGTCAGCCGCCGCACCCTCCGGCTGATCCTCACCGTGCACGGTCTGATCCGGCTGGCGGACACCGCCGAACTCCTCGCGACGGAGCTGGTCGCCAACGCCGTACTCCACGCGGAGGGGCCCGCCGCCCTGCGGGTGAGCTGGTCGGCGGGGGTGCTGCGGTTCGGGGCCTGGGACGCCGACCCCGAACCTCCGGAGCCGCCAAGGCAGTTGGAGGAACTCGGTGACGCGGAGGACGGTCGCGGCCTCGCACTGGTCCGGGCCTGCGCCGACCAGTGGGGCTGGCAGCCGCTGTCCCGGAACGGCAGGCGGGGGAAGCTCGTGTGGTGCGAGCTCGCTGCGGCTTGAGGGGGCTTCGAAGTTGAGTGACGTGCAGCGCGCTCGGCGTCAGGGGGCGAGCCGCAGAAGTGTGACACTCAAGCGGAAAGTGTCACACTTCTGCGGGGAAGGTCTGCTCCGGCGGGGACGGGCAAAGGGCCGCACCGCTCACGTTCGAAGACCCGGCTTGAGGTGATGTTCTGCCGGGACTAACGCACAGGGCAGGTCAGTTCAGGAATCGACCGGCTCGGGGAGCACGTCACCAGCGCCAGGGACAGATACGAGGGGCGTTCGAGATAGAAGCCGAGCGACACATCGGCCCCCGACCCCAGCCGCTCGGCGGCGGAGTTCACCAGCCGGGCCAGTTGGGTGGTGTCGCGCTGGGCCTCGGACGCGAACCGGGGTGCATACTCCGCGAGTTGCTCCCCAAGCCATGACGCCGCTTCCTTCGCCTCGTCCCACGTGGCACGGACCAACGAACGCGGCTTGATGAGCCAGTACGCCGTTTCGAGCGGCGGAAGATCCACCGTCGGGAACTCCGAGGCCACTTCGCGGTAGCGCTGGATCAGCTCCGGCCTGCTTCCGGCAGGGGGAGGCTCCGGATGCGGGGGCCGCCGTAGCGCCTCCTGGTCGAAGCGCTCTTTCGGGCCGGTCCACAGATAGCCGTGGTGGTGCACCAGTCGTTCCCGTTTCGAGAAGTGCCGGCCGGGCCGGGTCCAAGGGCAGGCGATGGGCCCGGTCCGGCCGACAGAGGGGGACGGATCAGATGTTCAGGCCGAAGCGCGCCGGGTCGATACCGGCCGCGTCCAACTCCTCTGTGGTGAACCGCAACGGTTCCGTGCCCGGCCGCTTGCTGTCGCCCAACGCCCAGGCGTCCGCACCAATCCGCGCCAGGGTCACGCACCCCTCGGTGCAAGGGCCACCGCACGCCTTCACGAATGAAGCGCCGTCAATGTCGAGCGCGTACAGGTCAGTTCCGTATCGCATCGCTGCACCTTCCTGCTTGGCTGATCGCGGCCATGACTGACCGCCGCCGCCCGTGTCCGGGGCGGGAGTTCATGGGAGAGGAGGACGTACGCCTCAGCGATCGGAGCGCTCACCGCGCTCGGTGCAACGCGGGCACTGGCAAGGTGGCCATTCCGAAGTGGCCAGGGGAATCAGATAGTCGCCGCCGAAAACAGATCGTTCAGGCTCCCAGGACCGCCCGGAGTCACGAGAGACCCGCATGGTCATCAAGGGGCGGTCGGCGAAGAGGTCCGAGTTCGCTCCCGTGCTCATGACCCGTGCACCTCTGCCAGATGCCGACGCAGCCTCACATCCAGGATAAAGCAAGCAGGGCAGCCGGGGTTCGAGGTCTTCTCTTCACTCTCCATGAATTCATTTTCGCGCCCCAAGAGACTCATGTGGAGCGCTAGTTGCGTTGACGCATAAACCCGTCCGCAGCTTCCTCAAGGAAGGACGAAGCTTCCTCGCCAGTGAGAGCGCGTGTCCAGAAGAGGTCGAACAGATTCAGGTGCTGGGATATATCCCTGGGGTCGCGCAGCACGACTTCCCCGAAGAACAGTTCGATCGTCACAAGGCGATCGTCGTACACGACGAAGATGTTCATGGGAGTGCCGGGAACCTGCACGCCCTGCGGGACTATCCCCAACTCGACGTTGGGTTTTCTACTGACCTCGACCATGTGTGCGCACTGCGCAGCCATCGCTCGGGCGCCGGCCCGCTGCCACTTGACGGCCTGCTCGGTCATCAGGAACCAGAATGAGCGTGACGTGTCATCCAGGATGGCCTGGCGATCCATTCGGGCCTGTACAGCCCTTGCGACATCCCTGACCGGGTCACCGTCCACGGTGGGCGAGAGCGTCTCTGTGGCGTACTCGCGGACATGCAAAAGACCGGTGGGGACGGCAGGGAGAAAATGCCGCATCACTCGTGATGAGGACTCAAGCGCCTTCAGCTCGGCTTGCTTGTGGTAGAGGCCAACTCGCGCGTAGGCACGCCAGGACGCGTAGTCGACATTCGCCCGTCGAGCCAGAGCAAGCAACTCGTTCGCGACTTCGTCGGGAACAGCGAGGGCTTTGAGAATGCGTTCGACATCAATAACCGTGGGTAGAGCACGGCCGGTTTCGATACGGCTGATCTTCGTCTGGCTCATGTTGCAGCGCAGCGCCAGACGTTCGCCGCTGAGATTGGAAGCGCGACGGAGACTCCGGAGGGCCTCCGCCAGATCCTTCCGTTCCCGTGCTTGTGTCTCAGGTTCGATAGGCACTGAACGGTACGGCGCTTTCTAGTGCTAGATCCCGCCAGGCGAGATACTTGCCGACGTCCGGGTTCTGGATCAGTTCCCGGTTTATCTGCGTTCCGTCGGGACGGTAGTTGAGATGAACCACCGTCGTCTCGTCGAACAGCCAGAAATCTTGCTCCGGCAGTCCGGGGTTCAATCCATCGGTCACATCGACGATTTGATAGTCCTCCCCTGCCGCGACATTCCCGGGGATGCACCACTCGAACAGATAGCGGCTGTACGGCGTGAGAGGTCGGCGCACGATCTTGGCCCGGGTCATCGTTCGCCCGGCCGCCCCGTGATCCCGGATCATCTGGTGCCACGGCGCGTTGAAGCCCTCCGGCATCGACGCTCCGGCGAGGAAGTCACGGACCGTCTCAGCCTCGGCGGGCATTGTGTACGTCTGGTGGACTTCCAGTCGGAACGCGGAGCGCTGGAAGTTGCGGAAGTACGCCTGCCACTCGTCGCCGTCCAGCAGTACAGGGCTAGAACCATCCACGGGCACGGGCAGCCTCCTTGAGGATGTCTTCCGGGATCAGTACGACCGACTCGCCGTCCGGCGTCGGATGGGTCACGTCGTAGCCCTGGATCGCCAACATGCCCGGCTCCGGGGTGGCGTACACGGTTGGGCAGTCGCCGTTCCCGCACTTGTCGTCCTCGCCACTCCGGCACGGCCCGCCGGCAATCATCCGCAGTTCGTCCACCGAGACCCCCTCTGGTCCTTGTGGTCAGCAAGCTACGGACGGTCACACTCTCACCACAAGGGCAGCCCGCATTCCAGTCACGAAGTCGCATAGAACCGTGCGCGCGAGTCACCAAAGGAAAAGCTCTGACCAGCCCCTACGGGGAGTCGGTCACGTGAGCGACGCCTGACCGGCAGCGGTCGGGAGCAGGTCTCCGCTCGTGTCGTCGAGCCAGATCGTGGGCAGGCGCAGACAGCGCACTGCGCTGGCTACGGATGCGCCGGAGACCGGCATGGTCAGGTCGGCCTGTGTGACTGTCCGTGTCGGAGAGCTTGGTGATCAGGCACAAGTAGTACTGGGAACAACCCAGTTCCCCCCCGGCCGACACACGCGGCCCAAGCAAGCGCAGCGAACCGTCACGACTCCGACCGGTACATCAGATCCGTCTCGAACGTCGTGAACCCGAGCCGCTCGTACACCGACACCGCCGCCTTGTTGTCCGCGTCGACGTACAGCATCGCGGTCGGCAACCCCCGCCCCGCCAGATGCCGGAGGCCGATCGTCGTCAGGGCCTTGCCCAGCCCGCCGCCCTGCGCGCCGGGCAGTACCCCGACGACGTACACCTCGCCCCGCTGCTCCTCCGCGTGGACCTTCGTCCAGTGGAAGCCGACCAGTTCACCGGCGCGTTCGGCCAGGAAGAAGCCCTCGGGGTCGAACCACGCCTCGGCCTTGCGGTCGTCCAGGTCCCGCTGGGTGAGGGAGCCCTGCTCGGGGTGGTGGGCGAAGGCGGCGGCGTTGACGGCGAGCCAGGCCGCGTCGTCGGCGCCGGGCACGAAGGTCCGTACGGTCACCCCTTCCGGAAGCACCGGCTCGGGCAGCTCCAGATCCGCCAACGACCGCCGTAGCTGGCGCAGTTCGCGGAACAGGGCGAGCCCGAGGACCTGCGCCAGATGCCGGGCGGCGGGATGCCCGCCGTGCGCCCACACCCGCAGCCGCTTGCCCGAGGCGGCCAGCAGCGCC